>CAYSXD010000122.1:0-7168 GCA_964434925.1 uncultured Spirochaetaceae bacterium | reverse complement strand
CCGGTATATGCCGTTAAAATCATTGGAGGGAAAGTAGATATATCCTCGATAATGCGTTGCAATAGGATACGTACCAAAGAGGGCGGGAAAAATATCCCCGGAACAAAAGGTATCGGTTTTGCCAATGAAATAGCTGAGCGATGACGTTTCAGAGAAGATGTCCCTTATTGTTACCTGAGCTGACTGAAAACTGATATAGGTCTGGTGGGAAAGATAGTCAGCAAGATCAGCGGCTGAGGAAGTATAGGAATTAATATCAACTGAAGAATAACTTAGATCTGAACTGTCAAAACCAAGGGCTAAATTCCCGCTGAATTTGTACCCGCCTGAAAGATCAAGAAGTACCTTCCCCCTGCTGGTAATTTCAGGAATAAGGCCGCTAAAATTAGCCCGGGTTATCAGCTCCATTTCAGGTATACTGATATCCGCGGCAAAAACAGTTTCAGCGCTCCAAAGCCCCGATAGAAAAATAAGCAAAAGAAGGTAAAAAGAATATTTCAATTTCATATAATCCCCCATCAATAAGTGTATACCGAAAAATGGAAAAAACAAAGATTCATTTCCTCTCACTTTATATAACGGAAAAAAAGATAAAAAACTCATCCTTTTTTGAAAATATACTTGACTTAGTCTAGTATATATATGAAGATTAATGAAGTATGAGTGATTATTTAGACCCAAATAACGAAGAACTTCTTAAAGATTTTTACGTCGAAGCGGAGCTGCAGGTTGAGATGCTTGAGCAGAATATTCTTGTTCTGGAGAATAACCCGTCAAATAAGGATGCTATTGACGAGATTTTTCGAGCCGCGCATACCTTAAAGGGAGCTGCGGCAACTGTTCAGATGAACGAACTGGCTACCTTTACCCACCTTGTTGAAGATGTGCTTGATGAAATTCGCAGTGAGAAGGTGCATGTGGACAGCGGGATTATTGATACCCTTTTGGAGTCTATAGATATTGTAAAGGCAATGCTTGAAGCGAGATCGAGCGGTATAATTTACGAAGAAGATATAGCAGATGTAAAAAATAAACTTCATAAAATTATAGAGGGAGATCATAATAGTACCGTTACTCAGTCTTCTCTGACTGATAATCCTGACAAAATGGTAAACGGCGAATTTGAAGATCCTGAAAATAAAGAGTTAAGTGAGTATGAGATTCTTGAGCTTCTGGAGTCTGCTGATGAGAATGAAGCCGTTTTTCAAATAAAGATTTTTTTTAATGAAGATAATCCCATGAATACCGTTGGTGGTGTTCAAATTTTTGCCGCTCTTAAAAATATTGGAATGGTGCTTAAAACTTTTCCGGATTTTGATAAACTGTATGAAGACGTTTTTTATCCGGTTGTTCTCTATTATATTGCAAGCTCTCTGGATTTGGAAGAAATAAAGCAAAGAACGGATGTCTCCGGAGTTGTTGATAAGGTAGATATTGTTAAGCTTGAAGTACCTATCGACAGGAATTTACATACCGGGCAGCCGGAGATGAAAACTCAGGAAAAATCCAGTTATGAATCTGCGGAGAGAGCAGTACCCAATACAGATGAAGTGCAGCCTGGGGCGGAAAGCGGTGATAAAGAGGATCAGAAAAGTTCAAAACGTACAAACGAACTCAGAAAAACGAAGAAAAGTGGTTCTGTTTTACGGGTTGATTCCAAGAGAATTGATAACCTTCTTAATCTGGTGAGTGAGACAGTCATAACAAAAGCAACATATAATCAAATTGGTATTCAGTTTGATGATGCACAGCATGGGTTTCTTGATGCGAAGAAACAGAATAATGAAATTCTGCGGGATCTTTTTAATTCTTTCCCCGGATATCTTGAACGACTTAAAGGTGGAGAAGATATAAAGAACATAAAAAAAGATTTTTTTGATTCATATAATAATCTTTATTCGCTGTGGGATGTTTTTGAAGGAAATCTTAAGAATACCATTGTAAAACTTCTCAGTACTTCTCAGGGGCTTGCCAGGACAACGGGAGAACTTCAGGAAGGAGTAATGGAGATACGAATGGTTCCCATAAGCCAGATTTTCTCCAGGTTCCCCCGGCTGGTACGTGATGCCTCTAAAAATTTGAAGAAGAACATCAATCTTGTTATAGAAGGAGAGGACACAGAACTGGATAAATCAGTTATAGAGGATCTTCTTGATCCTCTTATTCACTGTGTTCGGAATTCAGTTGATCATGGAATAGAATCTCCTGATGAAAGAGCTAATTCGGGTAAATCTCCCGAGGGTCAGGTGTTTTTAAAAGCGCGTAACGAAGGGAATATGATTGTTATTGAAATCGAAGATGATGGTAAGGGTATTGATGTAAAATCCGTATATGATAAAGCAGTAGAAAAAGGCCTTATTCATCCGAATAAAGTACTCTCGGATGTTGAAGCGTTTAATCTTATTTTTGAACCTGGATTTTCAACAGCGGATAAAATTTCCGATATATCCGGTCGCGGGGTAGGGCTTGATGTTGTTAAAAGACAGATAGATAAACTCAATGGAAATGTGAGTATCTGGTCTGAAAAAGGAAAGGGTACAAAGTTTACCATAAAGATTCCGCTGACTCTGGCAATTATTCAGGGATTGCTTGTACGTGTAGGCAACGGTGTATATGCTATTCCTATTACCTCGGTTATAGACAGTCACAGGATGAAACAGTCAGATATCAGAATGATAGATAATTATGAAGTCTTCAATCTCAGGGAAGATGTCATTTCTCTTATCCGGCTTAACCGGCTTTTTAATATTAAAGAGCAGAGTGAAGGTGAGTACAATTATGTAGTCGTTGTAGGTAGTGGTGATAAGAAAATGGGCCTGATGGTTGATTCTCTAATAGGTGAAGAGGATATTGTTATAAAACCCCTTCTGGATAAATTTACCAATTCGCCTGGAATTGCCGGTGCTACAATATTGGGTGATGGAATTGTTGCATTGATTATTGATGTCAGCCAGCTTCTTGATCTCGGACTTAAAAAAGAGAGAGAAAACCGGCAGATTATGTCGTCCGCAATTTTATAGTTTGTCAGAGGGTAATTATGAGTGCTGAGAGTTTACATGAGATTAGTCAGATACAGAAACCTGATACAGCTGAAACTATAGATTTTAAAATGGTAACTTTTTCTCTGGGAGGAAAAGACTACAGTATAGATATTATGAAGGTGAAGGAAATCTCTCATGCAACCACCTTTACCTATGTTCCTAATTCTCTTCCTTTTGTGAAGGGGGTATATAATTTACGAGGAGATATAATTTCTATTATTGATCTTAGGCTAATGTTTAATTTACCGGCGCCTGAGAATACGGATAAAACCCAGGAAAACCTTATAATACTTCGACTGGATGAATATCAGCTGGGTGTTATTGTTGATTCGATAGATAAAGTTGTAGGAATAAATTCGGCTTCTATTCAGCCCCCGCATCCAATTTTCGGAGATATAAATATACGATTTATTCAGGGCGTGGTTGAAAATGAAGGGAATCTCTATGTCATCCTTGATGTTGAAAAAATTTTCGGCCTGAATGAAGACTTTGAAATGATTAATTCCTCACCACGCAGAAGTGCTGTCTACCAGAATGAGGATAGTATATATAAAAAGCAAAAAGATTTAACGGAAAAAGAGCAGGAAAGTAATTTCATTATTGAAACACTAAGAACTTTTAAAAGATTTATCGTTTCTCCAGTCAACCGTGAATGGTTTGATAAGCGTTTTGAGGAGTGGTTAAGAATGAAAGGGAATGATCCCGCTGCTCTTCAACTGCAGTCAGAAAATGATGCCAATGAATTTCTGTCCTCATTCTATTCTCCGGGGACAGGCCGTTTTTGGGGTGAAGGCCTGAGGAAATCATTTACTTCGATACTTTCCGGATTGAATAAAAAAACTCTTTCTGTGTGGAACCCCGGATGTGGTAAAGGGTACGAAACCTATTCTCTCACAGCTGTGCTGCGTGAAAAGTATCCTGAAGTGAGTATGAAGATTTGGGCCAGTGATAACGATTTATTGAGTATTTCCAATGCACCAAACCTGGTTTGCAGAAAGGAAAATCTTCCTTCTGTTATGGAACCCTATACCATAGAAACATCAACCGGTTTACAGTTTACTGAGCAGTTAAAAGATCTGATACTTTTCGAATATCATGATGTTATGCATCCGAATTCTTTTATTGAAGTTGATATCATTGTCGCGCGTGACTTGCTCTCTTTTCTTAGTGAAAATGATCAGAGTCGGCTTATAACTGAATTTAAAAATAAATTACGGCCAGGCGGAATTCTGGTTGTAGGGAAAAATGAGAAGCTTCATGAGCGAGGCTGGGAATATATTGGGGATCAGAATATTGCTGTCTACGCAAATGAATAAATTCAGTTTCCAAATCCTATTGAATGTAAGGAGAGTTGTATGAGAGTAGAGTATATCAACCCTTTTGTAGAGGCGGCTTTTAATGTATTAAATGAGGTTCTGTCACAAGAGGTTAAAAGAGGTGAGTTGTATTTGAAATCAACTTCCCATCCGGTTATGGGGGTCGCAGCTCTTGTTGGGCTTGCGGGGAATGTAGAGGGTAGAGTCCTTTTTGATATGAGTCTTAAAACCGCGCTGGCGATTGCATCAGAGATGAATGGTGAAAAATTAGAGAAACTGGATGATCTTGGAAAAGCCACTATTACAGAGCTGGCAAACATGATAACAGCTCAGGCAGTTACGAAGCTTCATGAGCTGGGATTTACTTTTGATTTAACCCCGCCGGCCATTTTTACCGGAGAAAATATGGAAGTTACCGATAGTGAAGTTGAGGCTCTTATTGTCCCTATGATAGTGTCTCATGGTAAGGTAGAAATAAATGTGGCTGTCCGCGAAAGAGTTTAGGAGGAGTATCGATGAAGACTAAAATGGATTTCCCGACTATTAATGAACGAAAACCTGATGGTATGAAAGAGGATGGTTCTCCTTACAGAGTGCTTGTGGTTGATGATTCCATGTTTGTAACAAAACAGATTAGCCAAATTCTTACTTCTGAAGGTTTTGAGGTTGTTGCTACGGCCGGTGACGGCCTTCAGGGGCTTGAAAAATATAAAGAGCTCTATCCGAATGTTGATTTTGTAACGATGGACATTACCATGCCCAAGATGGACGGTGTTACAGCTCTTGAAAAAATTATTGAGTTTGATAAAGAGGCGAAGGTGATAATGATAAGTGCTCTTGGGAAGCAGGATCTTGTTAAAAAAGCTCTTCTAATAGGCGCTAAAAACTATATTGTCAAGCCGCTTGACAGAGTCAAAGTGCTCGAACGAATAATTCAAAGTATAAAATAAGGGGCGGCTAGCTCAGCTGGTTAGAGCGCTTGCTCGACATGCAAGGGGTCGGCGGTTCAAATCCGCCGTCGCCCATTTATATTATATATGCCTTAAACCTTAGGCTCTTTGCTTTTAATCAATCATTATTTACTAAAAACTCTCTGATACCGGTAAATCATCATTGCAGGTATATCTGAATACATTTTCTTATTTATAAAGGGAACAGATTTGATATTATATAAGAATTAAGCTGTTTTTGGATCTTATGCAGATATTAAAGCGCCAACTGATAAATAGCTTTAAGATCCTTATTCGTGTACCCCTCTATTCCCCAAAGCCCACAAAGTGTTCTTGCCTGTTTTACAAGCTCAGGAATATCCGGATTATCGATACCTGCTTCACTTAGGTTTAAAGGACAACCTGAATTGCTAATCCAGGTACTAAACCTGTCAATTATTCTGTCGCATGCACTGTTATTGCTCAGACCCTTAATTTCATCTCCCATTCCCAGAATTTTTTTGCCAAAAATAAGAATTCGCGGAGCAATTGAATTTTTATTATATTTTAGCCAGGCAGGGAAAATAGCTGCAAGACCCGCACCATGGGCAATGTCATAGATCGCGCTCAGGGGGTGTTCAAGCATGTGATTGGGAGTGGATGCCCCTTCAACTCCCGCAGTGCCTAAACCGTTCCATGCAAGTGCCCCTGCCCACATTAGAGAAGCCCGTGCATTCCAATCCCGGGCATTTTCCCGGACCAGATTAAAACTTAGCATAACTGCCTTAACCATTCCTTCTACAAACCCATCCTGAACAGGTGCATAGGAATCTGTGGATGTAAAGTACCCTTCCAGAAGGTGACTCATAATATCAAAACTCGCATAAGCCGTGTATTGCAGTGGAATTGTAAAGGTCAGAGAAGGATCAAGAAAGGAAACTTTTGGAGCAATGAGAGGAGAACGGAGACCAAATTTTTCATTTGTTTCAGGATTTGTAAGCACACTTACCTGGTTTGTTTCCGATGAAGTAGCAGGAAGGGTCTGGACAGCAATAAGGGGGAGGGCATTTTTGATAGATGCTTTTTGAGTAAAGCAATCCCATAGATTCCCCATATAACAAGCCCCGGCAGCAATGGCCTTTGCCTCATCAATAACACTTCCGCCCCCAACCGCAATAATCATCTCTGCTCCCGTATCGCAGGCCTTCTTTGCTCCTTCAAGGGCATGTGGAAGCTCCGGATTGGGTTTTACACCCGAATGGTCTGTAACAGTGATTCCAGCTTCCTTAAGCAAACTGGTAATCTGATTGTAAAGCCCGTTTCTTTTAATGCTGTTTTTACCGTACACAAGCAGTGCCTTCGTCCCAAGCTCTTTTGCTGTATTTCCTATATCTTTCAGAATATTCTTTCCAAATACGATTTTTGTGGGTGAGTAAAATTCAAAATTTTGCATGGTTTTATACTCCTTAAAGTTAATCCTACCACGTTGGCCTGTACAATTATAGATCTATATCAAGTTATACAGATAATTTTTAATAGCGTATATCCGCATAATTGACCCATCCACCGGCTTCCACCAGGGATTTGTCGAACAGGGAAAGTGAAAAGTTAAATTCTTCCGTGGTATCTCCCGATTGTATATAAAATACATTTTTATCCAGGTCAGTGGTAATTGTAGCATGTTTCCCATTGAAGGTTTCGAATAGATGATCAATGACATCTTTAGGCAACTCAATTGCCATCATTCCGTTGTTAAACATATTCTGCTTGAAGATACGTGCAAAGTTGACGGCAATAACAAGATTAATATCATTAACTTCCAGTGCCCAGGGAGCATGTTCTCTTGATGAACCGCAGCCGAAATTTTCTCTCGTAACAATGA
>CAYSXD010000121.1:0-7189 GCA_964434925.1 uncultured Spirochaetaceae bacterium | reverse complement strand
AGCCATCTTCCGATGGTCCTTTTACATTAACTGCTCTCGTGGTAAAACCTGACATTTTATTTACCCCCACCCATAAAATAGAGAAAATCCAGTTCATCACCATTCTTTACGATAGTTTCGGGGAACCTGGACCTTTCCAAAAATTCACCGTTAAGCTGAACGGATACCATATCGGGAGATTTTACATTCTCTGCAGAGAGAAGCTGCTGTACCGTCAGGCTGTTTTTTGAAAGTACTTTACATTCACCATTTATTATTACTTCCATATTCCATTATCCTTTCGTTATAATATTAATAAGCTTTTTTAATTATAATATTGTTTATAAACTTTGTCAACTAATAAATAATAATTATATTTCGGTACTGTATCTTGACAGGCTAATATATTTAGCTCTATAGTTAACTATGTTGATAAACTTTATTTTACTGGAGTTTGATTGTGAAAATTTCAACAAAAAGCAGATATGGAACGAGAGCTGTCCTGGAAATAGCACTTAACGGGAATGGAGATAAACTAACACGAAAACAGATCAGTCAGAACCAGGCAATTCCTTCTTCGTATCTGGTAAATATTCTCATTAGCTTAAAATCAAAGGGAATTATCAGGACAACCAGAGGGCCAAATGGCGGATACGAGCTGGCAGTTGAACCGGAAAACATCTCAATATTTCAGTTAGTGGAAATTCTTGAAGGACATTTTGAAGTAGCGCCATGTCTGGAAGATGAGTCAAACTGTAATAGAAGCAGTATTTGTGTAACCAGAGGTATCTGGGTAAAGCTGCAAAAAGCACAGGAAGAAATTTTAAAAAACATTACCATAAAGAGCCTGGTTGAGGAAACTCAAAGCCTCTATAGTCCTACTTTCTCTATATAACTAAAAAAGGAGAAGTCCATGAATATTTCGGAAACTATTACAGATCTTATAGGGAATACACCCCTTGTACGAATTAAATCACTGTCGGAAACCACCGGAACAGAAATTCTGGGAAAAGTTGAGTCCTTTAACCCTCTTTCCAGTGTAAAGGACAGAATTGCCCTTGCAATGATTCTGGATGCTGAAAAGAAAGGAAAACTAAAAAAGGGGGACCGTATCGTAGAAGCAACAAGCGGGAACACGGGAGTTGGACTCGCTTATGTTGCCGCCAGCAGGGGGTATAAATGTATTCTAACAATGCCTGACTCCATGAGCATGGAAAGAAGAAAGATATTGACTACCCTTGGGGCCGAACTGGTGCTTACTCCGGCGAAAGATGGAATGAATGGATCCATTCAAAAAGCGGAAGAGATCCTGGAAAGAGATTCCGGAAGTTTCAGCCCGAGACAGTTTTCAAATCCGGCAAATCCTGAGGTTCACCGGCAAACGACAGCAAAGGAAATAATCAGAGATACATCCGGCAAAGTAGATATTCTAATTGCCGGGATAGGCACCGGAGGAACGATTACCGGTTGTGGTGAGGTTTTAAAAAATTTCAATACTGCTATTAAGGTCATAGCCGTCGAACCTGAGGAATCAGCAGTCTTATCCGGCAGCCCCCCCGGCCCCCATAGAATTCAAGGTATTGGAGCAGGATTTATCCCCGACGTACTCAACACTTCCATTTATGATGAGGTTATACGGGTATCATCAGAGGAGGCGGCAGCAACTGCCCGAAAAATGGCAAAGGAAGAAGGCCTTCTTTTAGGCATTTCATCAGGAGCTGCCTTAAAAGCGGCAGAGGTAATTGGAACAAGAGAGGAAAACAGAGGGAAACTGATTATTGTTATCCTGCCGGATACAGGGGAACGTTATCTTTCAACCTGGATATATTCCGAATAAGCAAGAGGAGAATAAAATGAATTATAACTTTGATACGCTCGCACTCCATGCGGGTTCAGTAATTGATCAGACAGGATCCAGAGCAACACCGGTCTACAGAACAAGCGCCTATCTTTTTAAAAACACAGAACACGCCGCCAATCTTTTTGCCCTGAAAGAGCTGGGCAATATCTATACCAGGCTTCAAAACCCGACACAGGATGTTCTGGAACAGAGAGTAGCGGCACTTGAGGGCGGAGCCGCGGCACTTGCGTTGGCCTCGGGGACTTCGGCTATTTTTTATACTGCAATAAATATATGCGAATCTGGAGATGAAATTATTGCAGCGGTAAACCTCTACGGAGGTACGTACGTTATGTTTAATGATATTTTACCGAAAATGGGTATCAAAGTAAGATTTGTCGACCCCTCGAAACCTGAAGAATTTAACGCTGCTGTAAATGAGCATACACGGTTATTATACGCTGAAGTTATTGGAAATCCTGTTCTTGATGTTGCGGATATTGATGGAATTGCAAAAGTTGCCGAAAAACATCACCTCCCTTTCGCTGTTGATTCAACATTCACCACCCCTTATCTTTTTAAACCTCTTGAGCATGGAGCACACATTGTTATCCACTCACTGACAAAATGGATGGGGGGCCATGGAGCAGCGTTAGGCGGCATAGTCGTAGACAGTGGTTCATTCGACTGGACAGATCGTAAATTCACTCTGTATAATCAACCGGACAGTTCATATCATGATATTAAATTTGCCCATGATCTTGGTGATCTGAATCCGCTGGCTTTCATTCTACGAATGAGACTAACCCCCTTAAGGAACCTCGGAGCATGTATCAGCCCCGATAACGCGTGGATTATTATGCAGGGAATAGAAACTCTTTCGCTCAGAATGGAACGGCACTGCGAAAACGCATTTACAGTGGCTGAATTCCTCCAGCACAACCCAAAAGTTACCTGGGTACGCTATCCTGGGCTTAAAGAGGATAATTCATACCCATTAGCTTCCTCACTTTTAAAAAAAGGTTTTGGCGGGATGGTTGTATTCGGTTTAGAAGGAGGAAAAAAAGGGGGAGAGCATTTTATAAATTCTTTAAAACTGATTTCCCATCTGGCTAATGTAGGAGACGCAAAGTCTCTGGCAATACACCCTGCCAGTACCACACATTCACAGCTGTCAGAAGAGGATCAGCTGAAAGGTGGTATTACTCCCGATTTGGTTCGTCTTTCAGTAGGAATAGAGGACGTGCAGGATATACTGAGCGATATTGAGCAGGCACTATAGATGGCGATAATTCTACCGGAAAACTATCACGCACGAAAAGCGCTTGAAGAACGAAGGATCCATTGCATTACCTCTTTCCAGGCACAGAAGCAGGACTTTAGACCTTTAAGAATTGGAATACTTAATATTATGCCGGTTGCAGACACGTATGAGTACAATATTCTTTTCCCTATCGGACGATCCGTACTGCAGATCGAACCGGTATGGATCCGCCTTCAGACTCATCCGTATAAAAGCACCAGTAAGGTTCATCTCGATTCGCTGTATGTTTCTTTTGAAGATGCAATAAAAGAAAGGGGATTTGACGGATTAATTATTACCGGGGCCCCTGTTGAGGAAAAAGAATTTTCCGAAATCTGGTTCTGGGAAGAACTCTCCGATATTCTCTTCTATGCACGTGAAAATATAGCCTCAACCCTCGGTATCTGCTGGGGAGGACTTGCTCTGGCCCATTTCAATGGTATTGAGAAAACTGTCTATTCTCACAAACTGTTTGGTGTCTATCCATTGCAAAACATTAATAGAAGTCACCCCATTACCGGCGAACTTGACGATATATTTATGTCTCCCCAGTCACGATACGCGGGAATTGAAGACTCCATTCTGGAAGAAAAGGCATCGTCAGGTGAGATATCCCTCCTGGCCCATTCGAAGGAAGCCGGGTATACGATCTTTGAAACGAGCAATAAACGATTCATAATGCACCTTGGCCATCCTGAGTACGAAACGGAGCGGCTGGTAAACGAATATAAACGGGATCTAAAAAAGGGAGTGGATAATATTCAAAAACCATTCAACCTGGATATTGAAAATCCCCGCAATACCTGGAGAAGTCACAGTCTTGAGTTTTTTACCCAGTGGATCAAGGATGTATATATAAGGACACCTTATGAGATTTAATTTGCCTTAAGTTATTGTAAATTCACATAGGATTTTTGCATAAAGACAGCCTGATTTATCAGGAATCATCCAAAAGCGTACCGTACTTTCCTTCCAGAATATAATGAAGTGCCCTTTTTTTTAGAATTCTCACCTTTTTTTTCTCTATTTCAAGAATTCCGGCATCGGAAAGCCGGGAAAACTCCCGGGAAAGAGACGGTCGTGCTAAGCCAAACAAATCCGCCATAAACTCTCTTGTGTAGGGCAGATGAATAGTGTCAGTTCCCTTTTTCTTTGCAAGATTCAGTAGATAGCCAGCAATCTTCTGCTGTATCGAGTTAAATTGAAACAGGCGGATTTTTTCAGCAAGCAGAACAATTTTATCTCCCGTCAGAGAGAGATACCCCTCCAGACATGCAGTATTTTTCTGAAGAAGAGAAAGAATTTCCCGTTTACTGACGGAAAGGAGCTTTGCATCAGTCTCGGCAGTTATCGTAACAGGGAGCGTGTTGTCTGTCGCAAACAGTATTCCCGGCGCAATGGGTGATACGGGGGAAAACGTTTCAAGTTTTATCTTTTTCCCCTGCGGATCATGTATCTCCGCCGAAACGAGTCCTTCAACAATTATAAGAAGAGAACGGTATACATCCCCCTGAAAATGTATGATCGTACCTTTTGCATAATTCTGCAGATGGTAGTTCATGTTCCGAAGAACAGCTTCCCTGTCGGGATGCAGTAAAGCGGCAAAAAATTCACATTCTAAAAGTTTATCTCTGTCTTCAAGATTCATAATTTTAATTTTTTCTTCAAACGGTAACCTTTGTTACATAAATATAACCAAAAAAGTATTAAATATAAAGCATCTTATCTATTTTTTGGAGGAAACTATGGGAATGTTTTGTTACCAGTGTCAGGAAGCTGCAAAAAACACCGGATGTACAATCCGTGGTGTTTGCGGAAAAACAGAAGATACTGCACATCTGCAGGACCTTTTAATTTATAATATCAAGGGAATTGCTCTTTACGGAGAAAATCTTTACAGGAGAGGGAAACTTGATAACAGTACAGGAAGATTCGTCGCTGAATCCCTCTTTGCTACAATCACAAATGCCAATTTTGACAATGACAGATTTATTAAACTAATACAAGAAGCAGTGCATATTAAAAAAGCACTCATGGAAGAGATCCCTTTTCCTGGAATTGTCCATGAAGCAGCAACATGGGTATCGGAAAATACACATGACTATGACAGAAAAGCACAGGAAATAGGTGTACTCGTAGAAAAGAATGAAGACATCAGGTCATTGAAGGAACTTGTTATATACGGGCTTAAAGGGATGGCGGCTTATGTTGAACATGCCGCAGTTCTCGGATTTGAAGACGCAGATCTGTACGGATTCATAATGGAAGCACTTGCCGCAACCACAAAGGAACTCTCTGTTGATGAACTCCTGACGCTCGTTCTAAAAACAGGAGAAAAAGGTGTAGACGCCATGGCACTTCTTGACAGAGCAAACACAGAGAGCTACGGGCATCCTGAAATGACAGAGGTAAATATTGGCGTTGGAACCCGTCCGGGTATTCTTATCTCGGGCCATGATCTAAAGGATATGGAACAGCTCCTCATTCAGACAGAAGAAACCGGAATTGATGTGTACACACACAGCGAAATGCTTCCTGCAAACTATTACCCCGCATTCAAGAAGTACAAACACTTTCATGGAAATTACGGAAACGCGTGGTGGAAACAGGATAAAGAGTTCGCCTCTTTCAACGGGCCTATTCTCATGACGACAAACTGCATCGTACCGGTGAAGGATTCCTACAGAGACCGTATATTTACAACCGGAATGGCAGGATTTCCCGGAGTCAAACATATCGAACCTGATCAAAACGGAAAAAAAGATTTTTCCGAAATAATTGATCTTGCAAAAAAATGCGAACCTCCGGTAGAAATTGAAACTGGTTCCATTGTCGGAGGGTTTGCCCACAAGCAGGTATTTGATTTGTCAGATAAAATCGTAGACGCGGTAAAATCGGGTGCAATAAAGAAGTTTGTCATTATGAGCGGATGTGACGGGAGGCAGAAGGGGCGTAACTACTACACCGACTTTGCAGGGTCCATGCCGGAAGACTCGGTCATTCTTACATCCGGATGCGCGAAATACCGGTACAACAAACTGAATCTCGGTAATATAAACGGAATTCCCCGGGTTCTTGATGCGGGACAGTGCAACGACTCTTATTCCCTCGTGCTTATTGCGCTGAAACTGAAAGAAATCATGGGTATCGATGATATCAATGACCTCCCTCTCGCATACGATATTGCCTGGTATGAGCAGAAAGCTGTTATAGTCCTGCTTGCCCTGCTTTATCTGGGAGTAAAAGGAATCCGTCTCGGGCCGACACTCCCTGCTTTTCTCTCTCCCAATGTTGTAAAGGTCCTTGTGGAAAACTTTGATATACAACCCATAGGAGAGGTGGAAGATGATATCAACGCCATCTTCGGAGCTCCTGTCGGATCCAGATAAAAATCAGAAAACTCCTCTCTTATCTCTTTTAACAGCCGGAAAACCTTCCGGCCGGTTGTTTCTATTCTCATTTGTTCACAAGAATGATCTCTTTATTATCTTGACAAAGGAACAGGACAGGATTATTGCTTACCGCAATAGTACTATAATTGATTACAAGAGAGGGCGCCATTACCTGCGGACACTGTATAAGATTTAAGGAGTTGACAATAAATTCTTATTCAATCATTATTTACGGTATAAGGAGCATCTTCATGAATAAATCGATGAAAATAATTTCACTGGGCAGGTTAATAACATTTATCGTTACCGCTTTAACAGCAATACCTCTCTTACTTAACCATATAAAGGGTGTCCGCCCCGAACACCGTCTTATAACCGATCTGCATACATGGTTTGGTGTTGCATTTATCATTCTGGCAGTCATAAGCATGAGTCAACAGAGAAAAAACAGGAAAAAACAAATTCATCATCAGGAATCTGTTTAACTTTCCGTTTTATGCTGGAAGCAAATAGTATAGCAAATGCGAAGAGCAAAATTATTGTCCCGCAAATCGGGATAGTCTGAATAGTATGACCATCGGTCGTACTCAGTGAATTCCACGGTAAGATTCTGACGTTGTGTTATTTTAATACGGTTTCCCGCTGTAAAAACATCAACACATTCATCCCCTTTCG
>CAYSXD010000120.1:0-7245 GCA_964434925.1 uncultured Spirochaetaceae bacterium | reverse complement strand
CCGGCAACAATAACCGTGTCTATATTCCGGTTATTCAGGGAATAGAGAATATCGGCAAACACGGAATGGCCGGGAATCATGTTCGGCGTTGACGGATCAATCAGTACAAGATCAGCAGGAGCCCCTGGAACAATCTCCCCGTAGCGGCCAAGCCCCATAACACTTCCATTTGTCATCAGGGGAAGTATATCTGCTATTGTCCCTTTTTCAGGATCACCTGAAGCACATTTTGCCAAAAATGCCGCATCCCGGGCAGTTTCAAAGATATCAAGAGTGTTGTTTGACGCACAGCCGTCACTGCCGAACCCGACCGGAATGCCTGTATCGAGTGCTCTCATAAGCAGATCATTGACATCCCCGAATTTCATGTATGTTTTTGCACAGTGGGCAATCCCGGCACCCCGTTTTTTTATCAGAGTTAAATCCGAATCAGTAGCCCAGTAGGAATGAGCAAGGATTGTTCCTTCCTTAAGTACTCCGGTTTTTTCAAGTACCTGAACGGGAGTCATCCCCCTCTCATTCAGCATCCTTTCAACCTGTTCCTTCGTCTCTGAAACATGAATGTGCATGGGAATACCGAATTCCTCCGATTTTTTTACCAGCTTTTTTAGAAAATCATCCGGGCATAGATACGGGGAATGAGGTCCCAGGGAAACTGCAATCCTTTCATTCTTACCAATGTACTCTCCGGTAAAATCCATTGCCCTTTCAAACCGTTCTTCGGTATCATCACCTGTACCGAAAACGACCCATGCCAGATTTGCTCTCATCCCGGAAACTCTGTAAGCCTCAAACGCCTGATCCATATTAAAATAGTGGTCGGCCACAGCTGTTACTCCGGCAAGAAGCATCTCCGCTGCACCCAGAAGAGTCCCTACATACACATCACGGGGTGTTAAATTTCGTTCATAGATCCAAACATTTTTATTAAACCAGTTCGCTACGGTAACATCTTCAGCAACACCGCGCAACAGTGTCATTGCCGTATGGGAATGATTATTCGTCAGCCCCGGAAAAACATACATACCCGTTCCATCAAAAACTTCCAATTCATTAAAATGGGAAGATGACCCTTTTTTTTCGATCTTTATAATTTTTCCCTTTTGTATAATAATATCCATATTCCGCTGAATAGAAAGATCCGAAAAAGAGAGTATCGATATATTTTTAATAATCATGCAAACTTCCCATCAAGTGTATGTATGGAATCAAGCATAAATTGTACAAATTTAGGAGTATCAACTTCCAGTGCCACATCCACGTTGGGAGTCTTACCGCTTACTCCGTAGAGATCAACTACCGTTGTACCACGAGTCAGATTACTATCCACTTCGATCCGGACATTCAGTAATTCTGTTTTAATAATTGTCGGATCTTTTACCACAGCAACGGCAAGTGCATCATGGATGGGTGCTCCATTCAAACCAAAAATATTTTTATTTGCACTGGCAAAAAACTTTAATAAGGGTCCCACTTTTGATGAAATAACACCTGCTGCTGAAATAATACCATCAATTTCCTCAAAAGAGATGATTGCTTTGTTAGTTACATCAAGCCCTACCATAGTTATTGGGACTCCGGATTCAAAAACTATTTTTGCCGCTTCCGGATCTACATAGATATTAAACTCGGCAACGGGAGTAACATTGGAATCATGCATCCCCCCGCCCATTAGAACTATACGCTCAATTTTATCCTTTATATCCGGTTTTTTTAATAAAACCATTGCAATATTTGTCAACGGACCTGTCGGAACAAGAATAATTTTTTTATTACTTTCTTTAAGTGTTTTAATGATAAAATCCACAGCATCCATTTTCAGTGGATTAATACCTGGCTCCGGCAATTCGGCACCTTCCAGACCACTTTGACCATGAAACCGGGGGGCAGTTATCAGTTCACGCAATAGCGGTTTATCCGCTCCCCTGGCTACCGGAATATCTTCATCTATAAGAGTTAGAATTTTGAGAGCATTTTCAAACGTCCTGTCCCCTGTCTGATTACCGGCAACAGTTGTCACACCAAGAAGATCAATCTCCTCAGAAGAAGCTGCCAGCATGATGGCCATCATGTCATCATGACCGGGGTCACAGTCAATTATAATTCTTTCAGGTTCACTCATCTGTTGCCTCTATATCCTTCACTACACCTTCCAGAGCATCCTTACTATACAGTTCCCGTACCTCCCCCTTCTTTTTCTTTTTTCTCTGAGTACGGATAGCAAATACTGCAAGAGCTATGATTGTAATAAGGTAGGGGATCATCTGAATAAGTTCCGATGGAATATCAAGCGAAGCAATATAGATTGCAAACGAATTTACAAACCCGAAAAGAAGTGAAGACCATAATATACCCATGGGTAAATTTCCCCCAAGAGTAGAAGCGGCAATGGCAATAAATCCTCTTCCTGCTGTCATATCACGTGAAAACCATGATACATAACCCATAGACAGATACAAACCGCCAAAAGCACCAAACAACCCTGAAAGAAGCAGCGCGTACACTTTTATTCTGATTACATTGATACCAACCGATTCGGCAGCATCAGGATTCTGGCCAACAGCCCGTATACGCAGCCCAAGAGGTGTCTTGAATACAAGAATATAGAAAAAAGGAATTGCCAGAAGAGCTATGTAAGTCATAATATTGTGTCCACTGAATATGGGTCCAAGAACCGGAATTGATTTTAAAATCGGTATCTGTATCTCCGGAAAGACAAGGCTCTTTAACGAACTGGTACTCCCTTTATCACCGGTAAAAATATACAGCATAAAGATTGTGAACCCTGAAGCAAACATATTCAGAGCGATAGCCGCAAGGATAATATCAGCTTTTAATTTCAGATGGAAATAGGCAAGTATACCTCCTGTAGCAACTCCTGCCGCAAGCCCCGCCAATAGAGCCAGCCAGAGGCTCCCGGTAAACACACTCACAATAACGCCGAAGAATGCCGACATGAGCATAATACCTTCCAATGCAATATTTATTGAACCGGCAAGCTCTGAAATAGCGACTCCAAGTGCCGGGAGTAGTATTGGTGTCATAACCCGTAGAATGGCAAATCCAAATCCGGTGGAAAAGATACTTTTAAGCAATGGACTCATTTTCTCTCCTCCTGTATCTCAGCCTGCTTCATAGTAAACCTGTACTTCCACCGAGAGAGAAAAGCTTCGGCAGTAATAAGAATAATAATTATTGCCTGTATTACTGACACAAGCTCGGACGGGACATCCGCCATCAGGTTAAGAACCTGCCCTCCAACCCTCAGATAGGACAGGAACAGCGCGGCAAAAATAATAAAAACAGGATGATTCCTCCCAATTATAGCAACAATAACACCATCCCAGCCATATCCCGGACTATTCTGCCAGTTAAACCGGTGATGGATCCCCATCACTTCCGTCATCCCTCCGATTCCTGCTATCATACCCGAGATTACCTGGGACAGAATAATAACTTTTACCACATTTATACCGCCGAATTTTGCAAACTTTGCATTGTTTCCGGTTGTTCGTATCTCATAACCTGAAGTAGTATGATAGAGAAAATAATATCCTGCCAACGCGAAGAGAACTGACAGAATAATTCCCAGATGTATCCGCGTACCGGGTATAAGCAGAGGCAGCCATGCTGTCTTGGGAAGTGGAAGGGAAACTAAAAAACCGGCACTCTTGTCCCGGAAATGAGAATTAATAAGATACAATCCGGCAAAATACGCGACATAGTTCATCATTAGAGAAGAAACGAGTTCACTTGCCCCCCATTTCGCTTTAAGAATGCCTGGAACCCATCCCCAGATTGCTCCGGTTAGACCCGCTACCGTTAGAATGAGTATAATGTGAATTGGTGCAGGCATGTGTGTCGAAACAGCAAATGCCGTTCCAACCGCCGCACTTAAAAATAAAGCACCTTCCGCCCCAACATTAAACTGCTTTGCCTGAAATGCTATTGCAATGGCGACTCCGCAAAAAATAATGGGCGAAGCATTCTCAATTACATTGGCAAAACGGCTTTTGGAAAGCAGCGGACCCAGCAAAAATTGTTTCAGCGCGTATGCCGGTGTCTTACTAATAAGATAAATAAGGACAACACTGATTATCACTCCCACTAAAATGGCAATTAACGTTCGTATCAGCGTAAAATATTTAAGTATGAATTTCTCCATGCGCGCCCTCCTCTTTCTTTACCCCGAGCATATACGGTCCAAGGTCCTTACCTGTAATTCCTGAAACATCTTGAAAATGTGCTGTAATTTCTCCATTATATATTACGATAATCCTTGAGGATAACTTTAAAATTTCATCCAGATCAGCGGAAATCAGGAAAACCGCTTTCCCCGAATCCCGGGCTCCCTTCAATAAATCATGAATAAGTTCCTCCGAACCAATATCAACACCACGTGTCGGTTGAGCGGCAATAATAATTTCAGGATCCGAAGAAAGCTCCCTGGCAACAACAATTTTTTGAATATTTCCCCCGGAAAGGGATCCCACAGGTGCTTTTGAAGACTGTGTTAATACATCAAATTTCTTTATAAGTTCCTGACTGTAAGCCCTAATGTATTTCCAGTTAAGTTTCCCGTACCGGGAAAACTTTTCTTTATAATACCGGTCTACTATGAAGTTCTCTTCCAGAGAAGCCACATCCGCGACTCCGTTTTCCATTCTGTCTTCAGGTATATGGGAAACGCCAAGTTCCCTTATCTGCCGGGGAGATAAACCTGCAATATTTTTTCCATCCATAGAAACAACACCTTTTGAAGGGTTCAACAAACCGGTTAGAATATTAATCAATTCCGTCTGTCCGTTCCCATCAACTCCCGCTATGCCAAGAATTTCACCAGCCTGAATATCAAAATTAATATTATTTAATATCTGTATATTTTCATCATCAATATAGGAAATATTTTTTACTGACAAACGTACATCACCTATTTTAGCAGAAGCAGGAAGACGGGCGGTATCAATATCCCTACCAACCATAAGGTGGGCAATTCCCTCCTCCGTGAGTGTTGACGCGTCCTTTGTTGTTATAACCTTTGCATCGCGCATTACGGTAACGGTATCCGCAAGCTTTTTTACTTCACTGAGTTTATGGGAAATAAAAAGTATTGTTTTTCCGTTCTCTTTAAGGCGAAACAATGTTTGAAAAAGAATGTCTGTTTCCTGGGGAGTCAGTACAGCAGTAGGTTCATCAAGGATGAGAAGTTCTGCATTTCTATAAAGGGCTTTCAATATTTCCACTCTCTGGCGGACACCGATTGGGAGGTCTTTTATTTTTTTATCAGCGGGAACATTAAGTCCATATTTTTCAGATACTTCACGCGTGATTCGGACAGCTTTCTCTGTGTTAAGAAAGAATCCACCCCTTCGCGGTTCAACACCAAGAATAAGGTTTTCAGCGACAGTAAGATCCTGGGCCAGCATCAAATGCTGATGGACCATTCCAATACCCACTTTTATGGCATCATCAGGGTTTCTGAACTTTACGTTATTATTCTTATATATTATTTCACCTTCCTGGGGATGAATTATACCGAAAATTGCCTTCATCAGTGTTGATTTTCCAGCACCGTTTTCTCCGACAATAGCATGAATCGTGTCCCGCACAACATCAATACTCACATCTTTATTAGCCACAACACCAGAGGGATATATCATGGTTAGATTATTTACCCGAAGAATACTTTCCATTGTTTCCTCTTTATAAAAGGGGAAACCCTTAACGCGGCTTCCCCTTGTACATTTAGTATAAAATGCTATTTCCCGATTGCCGTGCCAACTTTAATATCACCACTTATAATTTTCTTTTGAATATCCATAATTTTATTTCTAAATTTTTTAGGAACAATTTTTTTGTAGTTTTCGTTGTCCGCAATGCCGACACCGTCTTTTTCAAGACCAAGAACTTCAGCGGCACCATATTTTAAAGTACCTGCCATATCCATTTTAATGGCTCTAAAGATAGAGAGGTCTACATTCTTCATCATCGAAGTAACAATATGAGACGCTTTCGCGGGGTCTGTAGTTTTAAACAACTGATACTGATCCGAATCTACACCAATAGCGTATTTATTTTTATCTTTTGCCGCGTCAATACCACCAAGACCGGTTTCTCCCGCTACATTAAAGGATATATCCGCTCCCTGGTCAAACATTGCAAGGGTAAGCTCTTTACCTTTCGCCGGATCGGAAAAAGAACCCGCATAGGTAACAAGTACTTTAACAGAAGGATCAATATACTTTGCCCCTTCTTCATATCCGACCTTAAAATCATTAATTACCGGGATATCCATCCCGCCGAGGAAGCCAATAACCTTAGCAGAATTTGCCAATGGCATATCAGACTCTGTAATCATTGCGGCAAGAGCACCGACGAGAAAAGATGCTTCATTCTGGCTGTAAAGGATTGAATACACATTACCCAGACCCGGTTTTGAATAGTCTACCGATGTATCATATGTAATAAACTTC
Source organism: uncultured Spirochaetaceae bacterium (assembly GCA_964434925.1). Taxonomy (GTDB): domain Bacteria; phylum Spirochaetota; class Spirochaetia; order B11-G9; family B11-G9; genus S145-15. Next base: position 772 of record CAYSXD010000120.1, on the reverse strand, counting down.
TTCTCCGGATGCTTGGGCGCAATCTTTTCCAGAAATTCCTGCAGCTGCCAGGTACCTGCAATAATGATATCCCAGTCACCTTCTGCAAGCTGTGCAATGTCCGGTTCCCATCTGGCAGGATCATAACCGCCCTCAACAACCTTTCCCATAATACCAAGTTTATCTTCCGCCATTTTTACCCCTCTGGCAGCAGAATCAAAGAATGATTTGTCTCCCAGAGTTCCGTTTACGTAAAGGACTACCTTTAGTTTTTTTGCTGATGATCCGGCTGCTTTTTCTTTTGATCCGCCTGCAAAAACAGAAACCGTTGTAAAAACCATAAGAAATGCTGCTGCAATTAAAAACATTTTTTTTACTTTGCTCATTCTAGAACCTCCAAAAAATAATTTATATCGAGCCACTATTTTAAATCCTTTATATTCATTAGTATAGTAGTAAATTTACTTTTTTCAATTTCCATTATAATATCCATTACAGCTCCCGAACAGGTTACTGAAGCCCCCCGCATTGCATTATAGTTCAATTCCATCTTCAAATTGCTTTTTATCCGATGCGATGTTATGGAATCATCAATAACATACGCCATCGCCAGAGGATCAGGCTGCCCGGAAACCTTCCCGCCGTATATCTTTTCAAAATAGTTCAAAGGTGTCTGTTGAAGGCTGATAAAGAGTTTACCCGCTTTTGAATCTCCAAACCCGAGAGCTTTAATATCCTCCTCGGTAAAAAGTGCTTTAAGGGCAGCGTCCCAGGGGACTATGGTGAGAGGAAT
>CAYSXD010000119.1:3155-7282 GCA_964434925.1 uncultured Spirochaetaceae bacterium | reverse complement strand
TTTTCTATTTCTCTCTGTTTGATTTTTCCCAATTTCTTTATTAATCTTACTCTATCAACTGTTCTTATCTGATCCAAAACAATCCACCCTTCTTTCTTCTCAAACTTTACAGGTACTCGGGTGGGGTAGTTGTGTGATTTTGTTGTCATAGGTGCTACGATTATTGTTTGTATAGTTCCATTCATTTCATTTGGTGAAATAATCAAGCATGGTCTTGTTTTTTTAATCTCATGTCCAAGTGTTGGGTCCAGATTTATCAAAAATACATCATATTGATTTATTACCACTCCCATTGGAAATCTTCCTGTTCATCCAAGTCATTTATTATCATTCGATCATCTTCCGCCTGATGCATTCTTACAAATTCCTCATACCAACCTTCTCTTGGTTTCTTTGTAACAGGCTTTATTACTATTTCTTTGTCAAGAACCTTTAACTCAACTTTCTCTTCAATATTAAGCTGTTTTAAGATACTTTTAGGTATTCTTATACCTTTGGAATTACCTATTGGAACTACTGAAACTAACATAATACACCTCGATTATTTGTAATTATATTGTAATTACCTGTATAAGTCAATATTATATTTGCTATCTTAATATGAAAAAGCACACTGTAAAAGCAAATAATCTTGAACCATACCGGTACATGGAAAAACTTTTTGATAAAATACCCGCTGCAGAAAGCAAAGAAGATCTTGAGAAGCTTTTACCCTGGAATATTGGAGGGGTTCCGCCGCTCAGAAAATTTGGAAAAGTAGACACTAGTTGAAGACTATAATCAAATATCAAAATCCGGGTTCACCGGCTGTTTTTACCCTTTTTTCCAGAATAGCTCAATTTAGGTATTGGATATCCGGAAGTAATGCTTCTACCGCACTCAAGAGAATCTTTATTATTTCCTCTTCTTGTTCCGGAATACATCTAAAAGCCGATGTCTCTTTGAGCTCACAAAAGGGAATATTTTAAAAAAAATAGTGAAAAAATTACCAAATAATGATATAATTGTGAATATTTTTACAGGAGGAAGAAAATGAAGAAATTTCTATTCTTATTATTAACAGGAATGATAGTTCTTAGTTCAACTGTTTTTGCTGAAGGTCAGCAGGACGGGATTAAGACAACAGGAGCTGGTTTACAAACTACCCCGAATTATGGGCTGATGGCTTATCAGGTTACTGATAAGGCAGAGCTTATCGGTGGTTCGGCTGCTTCCGGTAGGGTAGGGGATTACATCCTTCGAAATTCGTCAATAAGTGTTCTGATAGGATCGTTAAAAAATTATCACGGATACATGCAAAGCGGTGGGAATTTGCTTGATGCTGCAATTTCCGGGAAGAGTAATGATCTTTTTGATGAAGTACAAACCTATTTTGGATGGCCGAAACAGGCGATATATGAAAAAATTATTATTAAAGATGATGGAAGTAAATCAGGGAATGCTGTTATTGAAGTAACCGGACATAAAAGTGATATGCCCGAAATTAAAATTGATACGACCTACACCCTGGCAGAGAATACAAATTACGTTGTTATACGAACAACTATGACCAATTTAACCGGTAAAAGTGTCGGGCCTATGATTCTCGGTGATGCTGCGTTTTTCGGGTATGCACGATCATTTCTCTACGGGAATGGATTTTCATTTAAAAAATTTGATTCTCCATTAATTGCAGGAATTGGGGATACTATAGCCTATGGTATGACAACGACTCAGGTAGGTCCGAATACAAATAAGTTGCTTCCTGTACATATCTCTTACATCTACACTGATCCGGAATTCGTACCGCAAGCAGTTATTGCTGCCGGACAGTCGGTTACTTACGAGCGTGAATTCATAGTTGCTTCGACTCTTGCAGAGGTTGAGAGAACAGCCTTTGATCTTCGTAATGTTGTTTACTCCAAACTGAATGGTAAGATTGTTGATACCTTTGGAAATACAGTTCCCTTTGCCAAAGTTGCGGCAAAGGATGCCGCTGGAGTCACAGCCAGTGAAACACGAACTAATGCTGCCGGAGAATATAACTTTTATCTTGAAAATGGTAAGTACTCTATAGAAGTCGAACAGCCGGGTTACACAGCAAAAGCCATGGAATTGCAGGTTGGTTCCAGTATGCAAATTCCATTATTTAAAGTAGGATATGTAAAACATAACAGTTTTATTTGGCCTGTCTATCTTACAGATGTTTCAACCAATTCAATCTATGTAAATCTTAAAACATTACTGCCATCTGTTGTAACCGTAAAATATGCCAGATCGGCAGATTACGCAAAAACCAAAGATTTTACAAATTCAGTTTCGGAAAATACAGCGCAGATTTATCATCATGTTAAACTTGCCGGCCTTAAGCCGAATACAGAGTACACGTATGCGGTAATCTCCAATGACTCTATAACTGGAACATATACCGATAAGAATTCCAGTTTTGTTACTGCGCCGATTGATGGAACACTAAAGAACTTTTCCTTTGTTGTGTATGGAGATACACGAACATTCCAGAAAAGAAACAAAAAAATCTGTGATACCATTGCAGAAGATTCTTCAAATCCACGATTTGTTTTCAATATCGGTGATCTGACTATGGATGGAAGGGTCATGGCGGAATGGAACCGGTTCTTTGGTGCAATCGGTACTCTTGCACGCAAGATTCCATACTACCCCATACTCGGGAATCACGAGTATAATTCATCGTATTACTATGAGGCTTTCACTCTTCCGAAAGGCGGCGGAACGGATCAGGAAGAATGGTACAGTTTCAATTACGGTACCGTTCATTTTACCGTGCTGGATGCTGATGTTATTTTAATGGAGAAGAATTCGGAAAAGATGGAAGCCCAGACAAAGTGGTTAATAAATGATCTTAAAGTAAACAAGGATGCAAAATTTAAAGTAGTGATATTCCATCAGCCTTTCTGGACAAATACAACCAGTGAAACCGGTAATCCCCAGCTTGTTAAATACTGGAAGAGCATATTTGAAAAGTACGGAGTGAATGTGGTTTTTAACGGACATTACCATGCGTATGAGCATTTTTCTGTTAATGGTGTCAATTATATAACAACCGCAGGCGGCGGGGCCCCCATGTACAAGCTGAAAGAAAAAAGCAAATGGTGGCCTTTTACCGATAAATCTGTTGAGGATATTCATCACTATACCCTTGTAAAGATTGACGGTAATACTATGACCCTGACTGTGAAGGGAGTTCTGAAGCAAACCAGTGACAAAAAAGAAGATGCAGTTATACCATATAATAAGACAATTGACAGTTTTACCATTAAAGCTGCACACTAATGAATAAGGCTTCATTGCCGGAATAATGCGGGTGATCCGGAAAACCGGGTCACCTTTTATATCTCCGGAATCTAAACAGCAAGAATAGTTATTGATACAAATATCTTCGTTGCGGAAACACGAAGTTCCGGAGGAATTTTATATAAACTTTTTCGAATGAAGCAGTCAAGCTGTTTTAAAATTAATGAAACACCTGAAGAGAGCCGTTAAGTTTCAACTCCGGGAAGTTCCGGTAAAAATAAGTGATATTGAAACCGTGCTAAAGACCGATTTTTCTACAGAGCATTAATGCCATATGGGTTTCGGATATGCTCTCTCAGCGTGTGTATTTCACGTTCAGATTGCTCAAGGAGGATCTTTATGATATCACCAATGGAGATAATACCTATGAGTTTTTCGTTGCTGACAATAGGCAGGTGTCTTACTTTCCTGGTTGTCATAACGTTCATTGCATAGGTAATAGTATCTTCGGGAGTTCCTATTATTAATTTCTCCCGGGGTGTCATTATTTGTGAAACTGTTATTTTATGCCTGTCAGTCTGATCTGAGCAGGATTTCTCTAAAATATCTCTTTCCGAAACGATCCCCGCAACTTCCCCTGCCGAATCCATGACCATTAACGCGCCAACCGCTTTCTTATTCAGTTCTTTGATAACATCACACAGTTTTTCGGTAGTCAATACGCTGTAGATTCCACTCTTCTTTTCAATCAGTATTTCCGATATTTTCATAAGCCCTCCATCTACTATGACTAATATTGACATATATATGTTTTATGCACAATAGGATAGAGAGGGGGTACAGAATGATTATTGAAAGATATTACTGATATATCG
>CAYSXD010000119.1:0-3055 GCA_964434925.1 uncultured Spirochaetaceae bacterium | reverse complement strand
CATATTATATTTTTTTTGCATATTTTATGTTGACAAAAGAGGTGGTTGCATATATTCTTTACGTAACCGGTTACGTAAAGGTGGTTAAACGAGTTGAAAGCAACAATCAGAGATGTTGCCCGGATGTCAGGAGTTTCTGTGGCTACAGTTTCTAGAATCCTGAATAACCTAACAGGATATTCTGAAGAAACAAAGAAACGGGTAGAAAAGGTCATGGTGGAATTGGATTATTCGCCAAATGCAATTGCCCGGGGATTGACGAATAAACAAACCAGTACAATTGGAGTCCTTATTCCCAGTGTCTCAAGCAGATTTGCTGCTAAGCTTCTTCAGGGAATAGAAATGGCTTCCTATTCCCTCAGACATAGTGTCATTGTTTGTAATACACAAAGTGACGGTGAGAGAACGATGGAGTATCTCAAAGTGCTCAAAGAGAAGCGGATAGAGGGTCTGATTTTTGTCAGTGAGTGGCTCAAAGATGAATATGCAGAAGTGATTGGAAGGATGGGGGTACCGGTGGTACTTGCATCAACGATTTCTCCTGCTTATCACCTGCCCTATGTCAAGGTAGATGATAAACAAGCGGCATATGACGCTGTAGAATATCTGATTAAAAAAGGTCATAGGAAGATTGGCCTTATTTCCGGTTCAGAGGATGATCATATTGCCGGGTTACCTAGAATTGAAGGATATATAGCTGCACTTGAGGAATATGGAATTCCGGTGAATAAAGACCTCATTGTGTATGGAGATTTCCATTTTAAGAGTGGAATTACGGGATGTGAAGTGCTTTTTGAGAGAGATCCTGAGATTACCGCATTTTTTGCGACGAGTGATGAAATGGCTCTGGGGGTAATATCCTGCGCATATCATAGAGGAATAAAGATTCCGGAAGATCTTTCTATAATAGGTTTTGATGATACTGAAGATGCTGAAATGTCTATTCCTCCTCTTACTACCATCCATCAGCCGGTAACTGATATTGGCAGAATAGCGGCGGAGTTGCTCATCCGAAAGAGTGAATTTAACGAAAGTGTGATTGTCCCACACAGAATTATTGAAAGAAAAACAGTTGGAATCCTGTGATGAGTTTTTTTGAATAATACAGTAACCGGTTACCGTAATCGGTTACTGTATGTTGAGTGTGTGTATGCCAATGAATGGCCTATGCAATACCGAATACAAAGGGGTAGTAATTGAAGAATTTGAAAGATATAAGTGTTGACGTAATTCTAAAAAATCAATCTCAAAATGGAGCATATGTAGCCTGCCCTACGTTTCCAACATACCAATACAGCTGGCTCCGGGATGGAAGTTTTATTGGGTATGCTATGCTTCTCCACGGTGAGGTAGAATCCTGCGAAAAGTTTCTTTCCTGGGTAAATAGCACGCTCCTGAGAGAAAAGTCGAAGGTACTGCTTCTTAAAAAGAAATTAAAGGGGGAGGAGGAGATTAAGCCGGAAAATTTTCTACCGGCACGATACACACTTTCCGGGGAAGAAGCGATGGAAACCTGGCCGAACCATCAGATAGATGGCTATGGTGCCTGGCTCTGGTTACTAAGTGAGTATATCGAGAGAACGGAGAAAACGGAATATCTTTCTCTTTTCAAAGACAGTATTAACCTGACCATTAATTATTTAAAGATTACCTGGAATCTTCCTAATTATGATTGCTGGGAAGAAAATGGAGAGAGCATCCACTCATCTTCTCTCTCATGTGTTTTTGGTGGAATTTCAGCGATAAATCGCCATATTTCCAGGCCGGATCTTACTATTCTTGCAGAGAAAATACGGAAATGTACCCTTACCTTAACGTTAGGTAATCGGTTTAAAAAGAATTCATTTTCAACGAGTATTGACTCAAGCCTTCTCTGGCTATCGATTCCATTTTATCTTGTTTTACCAAATGATCCTATTATGGAAAAAACCGTCAATGAAATTGAAAATAAACTTTTAGAAAAAGGAGGTGTAAAGCGGTATCCCGGCGATTCATATTACGGCGGCGGCCAGTGGGTTTTACTAAGTTGCTGGTTGGGTTGGTACTATGTAATAACCGGTAAAAAGGAAAAAGCTCTGGAAATTCGAAATTGGGTTGAAAAGCAGGCGGATGATCAGGGATATTTACCGGAACAGGTTCTGGAAAGAATAAATTTTCCAGAAAAAAAGACATACTGGGAAAATAGATGGGGAGAAAATGCAAGGCCTCTTCTGTGGTCCCACGCAATGTATCTGGTTCTTCTGTGGGCTATATCCAAAGAGGAGTCAGAAAAATAATAATTCTCATATTTATAAGGAGAAAGAAATGAAACGAACTGCAATTTTACTTATGTGTTTATTTGTTTTCATTGGGGGATCTCTTCCTCTGTTTGCCGGTGGGCAGAAAGAAGTGAAGAAGGCTCCTGTATTGATAACATTTTTTACCGGAAAGAGTGAGACTGTCAATTGGATGAATAAATTGATTGCGGACTTTAATGCAAAAAATCCAGGGATCAAAGTGACTCAGGAGTTTCAAAAAGATGCCAGTAGTGTTATTAAAGTGAAATTCGCCTCTGGTGATATTCCCGATATCACTACAGTAGTCAGCCAGGATTATATAGATCAGGGAATGTACATGGATCTTTCGAATGAACCCTGGTGGGGCAGGCTTCTTCCTTCTATCAAAGAGCTCTGTACCGATGTCAAAACAGGAAAACAGTATAAAGTCGCAACGAATGTTACCACTGCCGGAATTTTCTATAACAAAGAGGTTTTTAGTGAGCTCGGTTTAAAAGAGGCATTAACCTGGAAAGATTTTGTCAGCAATCTTGAAGCAATTAAGAAAGCGAACCCAAAAATGGACCCGATGTTCCTCGCCGGGAAAGATTCCTGGACCCTTGGTCATCTTATAGAATTTCTTGCCCATGGTATTATCAAACAGAAATATGGTATTATGGGCTCTCGAAAAGCATTTATTTATAACCAGCAGAACAAGCTCAGGTTTGCCCAGGCCGGTGGTCCAATGGATATTTTTGCAAAGAGGATTATGGAATTGGCCAGGACAAAACTTATAAACA
>CAYSXD010000118.1:0-7320 GCA_964434925.1 uncultured Spirochaetaceae bacterium | reverse complement strand
ACTGATATGAAGGTTTTTCTTCATAGCTGTGGGTCTATCAAGCCATTTTTACCTGACCTTATAGATGCCGGCCTGGATATAATAAATCCTGTTCAGACAACAGCGGTAAATATGGATCCCATCGAGCTCAAGAGAGAGTTTGGAAAGGATCTTACTTTCTGGGGTGGCGGAATTGATACTCAACATCTTCTGCCCAATGGAACTCCCGAAGAGATCAGAGCTAATGTAAGAAAGAATGCGGAAATATTCATGAAAGATGGTGGCTTTGTCTTTAATCAGATACACAATATAATTACAGGTGTTCCCCCGGAGAATATTGTGGCGATGTACGAAGAAGCTAATAGTAGCGGATGGAATTCTGATTAAGGCGGATATTCCGGAGAGTAAACTTTCCTTGGAAAATACTTATAGGGATATGGCAACAATAAAAGAGGATTGGAGTGATTGGAATACTGCTGTAGCTGATGGAATTGAGCCGAAATTACAATTAAGCGCTATAAAAATTATTACGTAAATTTAGATTCAGCCGTTGGAAGCGAGGTCCAAAAAATTAGACCTGTAGTTATTGCAAGTAAGACAGAGGTGAATAAATATCTTGATACTATTGTAATTTGTACTGCAACAACCTTGTTGCATCCCCGTTTGAGAAGTCGTATACAGTGCATGATAGATAAAAAAGCAGCAGAAATTGCAGTGGACCAAATAAGGACTATTAGTAAGGAGAGGCTGGTAAATAGAATTGATGCTCTGGATAATAAAATTACTGTTAAACTACGAAATTTGATAATAGAAATGTATGGGTAATAAAAGTATCGTTACAGCTATACTTATCTGTTATACTGCAGTAAAAATTAGGAGAGAGCTATGAAGCGTGGAAAAATAACAGATGCATTGAAAAGCGGGCGAATACTGGTAGCTGACGGGGCATGGGGAACGGCTCTCCAGTCCAGAGGCCTTGAGGGCGGCGAATGTCCGGAGCTCTGGAATCTGGAACACCGGGATAAGGTACTTGACGTTGCCGGGGCTTATATCAAAGCAGGATCAAATCTTATAGAAACAAACACATTTGGCGGCAGCAGATACAAACTGGAATACTACGGTCTTGGAGACCGTGTGGTAGAACTTAACAGAGCCGGCGTTGAAATTTCCCGGGAAGCGGCGGGAGAGGAGAACTGGGTAATGGCTTCCATTGGCCCAACAGGAAAAATGACTGTTACAGGGGAAGTAACTGAAGAGGATTTTTACAATGTATTTAAAGAACAGGCGATAGCCCTGGAAGAGGGCGGTGCTGATGCGGCTGTTATTGAAACAATGAGCGCGCTGGATGAAGCCTGTGCGGCAATTCGCGCGGTAAAAGAAAACACGAGCCTTGAAATAATCAGTACCTTCACGTTTGAACCAACCGTACAGGGATCCTACAGAACGATGATGGGCGTTTTTCCTGCGGATGCGGCAAAAGCAACCGTTGAAGCGGGGGCGGATATTGTCGGGGCAAACTGCGGGAAGGGATATGAGGGAATGACACAGATTATTGAGGAAATTAGAAGCGTACTTCCTGAAACCCCGATAATTATTCAGGCAAACGCCGGTCTTCCGGAACTCGTTGACGGTGTTTCTGTTTTTCCGGCAACACCCGTGGAGATGGCCGCACAGGATTCATACTGGATTAAAGCTGGTGTAAACATTATAGGCGGCTGCTGTGGAACAACAGATGAACATATCAGGGCCATTCGAAAAGCAGTGGATTCTATTTCTTAAAGAGGTGATCAACAGTACTTTACTGTAAAAAAAGCTTCTTAATCGACTGAATATTTCTTTCATTGGTAAAATTGTTGTCTTTGTACATTGCATCTATTCTGTCAGCGTAGAATTCAGTCACTTTATAGCGAACAAGCTTCATGGTGGAGTTGATAAGTTTATCTTCCTCCGTAAAAGGTTTTGGAATTATTTCCATTGTGGTGGGAATCCATTTAGCTGGAATGGTATCCGAGACAAAATTCCTGAATGAATAGACTGATTCATTTATCGCGTTGAGAATTTCCTCCGGGGATAAAAGTTCTTTCTCCCGAATGAGTGATCGTACATTGTCTTCCTGCAACGTAATGAGAGCGGTTGTAAAATTCCGGTGATCGTTGTAGACCATAATCTGATTCACCAGATCCGAGTGATTTAACACAGCCTCTTCAATATCTTCCGGTGAGTATTTTTCGCCGTCAGGTGATATAAGAAGAGCTTTTGCCCGCCCGGTAACAACAAGAAAATTATCCTCATCCATGAAGCCAAGATCTCCAGTCCAGAGCCAGCCATCTCGCAACGCCTCAGCTGTTGCCCCGGGATTCTTGAAATAACCTTTCATTACATTGTCACCTTTAATAACGATTTCACCCCGCTCTCCGATAGCAGCTTCTTCTGTTTTAGATTTCATAATACGGCAGGTTATTCCCGGCAGAACTGTTCCTGAAGTGCCGAATTTATGTCTTTTAATTGAGTTTGTGCAGATAATGGGAGCAGCTTCCGTCAAGCCATATCCCTGAAAGACGGGGGTTCCCAGCGCCCCAAAAAACTGCTGCTGTTTCAGTTCAAGAAGAGCACCTCCGCCAATGCAGAACTGAAGTTTACCACCGAATATTTGCTGTACTTTCGGGAAAATAATACTGCCGGCTATTTTACGCGGCAGGTATGATTTTAACCTCGTTAATAACGTCGGTTTGTTGTAGCCGTTTCCATTACAGTCAATGCCTGCTGCGATGCCCCGGGTAAATATCGTATTAATAAGATTTCCTTTCGCGGCAACTCCTCCGATGATCTTCTTCATGAAATTCCCCGAAATTGCAGGTACGGTAAGAAGCAGGTTCGGTTTTGTTTCCAGCAGGTTCACCGGGATGTTCCGTATAAGATTCATACTTCCTCCCCGCGCATCAACAAAATTCAAAGTCATACCGCGAAGAAGTGAGATATACATTCCTGCCGTGTGGGCAAAGGAGTGATCAAGCGGCAGCATGATGAGAGTTTCGAATTCCCCATCGGGAATATCTATAACTTTCAGGGCATCATTCGTGTTTGCCCAGTAGTTGAGGTGGCTAAGCATAATACCTTTCGGATTGCCGGTGGTTCCTGATGTATAACAGATATTTATTGTATCATTTTCACTGATTTTTTTCTCACGGCGTTTTATCAGGTTATTGTCTTCTGCAAGTTTCCTTGTCCCCTCTTCCATGAAAGTGCTCCAGGCAATAATATCTTTTCCCGGTTTAACGGACACATTGGAAAGAATCCGGTTTGTCTCTTCATCAAACTCATCGAGAAATATGAGCAGGGGAGAGCGGGAAAAATCAGGCCATGCTTCAGTAATTTTTGAAAGTACATTCCGGGAAACAAGAAAGGCTTTTGCTTCCGAGTGATTAATTCTGAATGATACTTCTTCCGGAGTGAGTTTTATTGAAAGGGGTACGGAAACAAGTCCGGCTTTTATAATGCCGAACTCACCAATGACCCATTCCGGACGTCCTTCTGCCAGAATTCCTGCGGACTGTTCTTCATCAAATCCTCTGGAAATGAGAGCTGCCGCAAAAATATCTGAAAGTGTATCCACCTCTCTGTAGCTGTATGGTGTCCATCCCTTATCTGTTTTTGAAGAGACAAAGGCCCTTTTATTGTATTTTTCTCCCGCCTCATGAAGCATCCTTATAACAGTCCTCATGATAACTCCTTCTTTTTTATTTTTAAAGTGAATAAATACTGCTGTATTTTTCTGTCAGGTAGTCCATGAAATAATCGGGATTAAGAGATTCTTCCGTAATCCTATTGCAGAGTTCTTCAGCTGTATAGATACTTCCGTACTGGTAGATATTCTTCCTGAGCCAGGTAAGAATGGTTTTAAAATCACCGCCTTCAATAAGGGCATCAACGTTACCAAGCTGTTCTTTCATTCTGTGGTAGAACTGCGCTCCGTAGAGATTCCCCAGAGCGTATGTGGGAAAATACCCAATTGCACCGAAAGACCAGTGGACGTCCTGAAGTACCCCTTCTGCATCATTCTTCGGCCGTATTCCAAAAAGTTCCTCCATTTTCGTGTTCCAGGCTGCAGGCAGATCGTTTACCGCCAGTTCTCCGGTTATAAGTGCACATTCCAGCTCGAACCGAAGAATAATATGGAGAGAGTAGGTGACTTCATCGGCATCAATCCTGATCATGGATGGTTCAACCTTATTAATGCCCCGGTAAAACTGATTCAGGGTAACTGATTTCAGTTGATCAGGAAAGAACTCCTTCAGTTTTGGAAAATAATGCTTCCAGAAGGAGAGGCTTCTTCCAATAATATTTTCCCACAACCGGGACTGTGATTCATGAATTCCAAGAGAAGTCCCCTGTGCCAGGATGGTACGTTTTATCTCTTCGGGAAATCCAAGTTCATACAGCCCGTGGCCTCCTTCATGTATGATACCAAAAATCCCTGTTCTAAATTGAGTTTCCCGATATCTGGTTGTCAGACGCACATCGTCTGATCCCGGGTTTGTGGTAAAAGGATGAGCAGAAACATCAAGCCGTCCCCGGTTAAAATCATACCCCATATCCTTTAATACGAGCCTTCCGAATGTCTCCTGTTTCTCCACTGGATATTTTACCAAAAGAAAGCTTTCGTCTACCTGTCCGGATGCTGCAATACGCCGTACCAGCTCAATAAGTTTTGGTTTTAAGCCGGAGAATATTTTCCTCACCATTTCAGTTGTTGTAAAGGGTTCAAATTCATCAAGAAGAGCATCGTAGGGGTGGTCCTTGTAACCGATTTTTTCCGCTTTCTCCTTCGTCAGATCCAGGATTTTCCGAAGGTGAGGGGCAAACAGTGAAAAGTCATTTTTCTTTCGTGCTTCTATCCATACTGCCTGTGATAGGGATGCTTCCTTCGAAAGTGACACAACAAGTTCTTTAGGCATTTTTTCCTCCCGGAAATAATCCCGGGAAAATTTCCGTAGAAAGGCACGGTCTGTTTCAGGGATCGATGGATCCCCGGCCATATTGCTTTCCGAGACTCCTGCATTTTCTAAAAGCTCTCCCACCCTCCTGTTAGTTAGTTTTTCGTGGAGAATACCCGAAAGGAGAGCCTGCTGCTGTGCCCGTTCTTCAATTGCACCTTTTGGCATGTATGTTTCCTGGTCCCATCCTAAAAGGGCAATTGTATGGGTAATCAATTGGATATCGGTATCTAAAGTTTTTAATTCTTTTACTGTTGTATTCATGTAAACTCCTTTGCTCTATGCAGTATACGTGGGAATCTGCTCATTTGCAAGGAAATAGCACTCGGGAGTACGCTGCCTTACGCAGTAACGGGGTGGTCAGATTTGTTGTTTCGCATTACTATACAGCAGATTACGGGAGGATCCAGTCAATGCTGCTTAATTTACTGTTGTATGCATCATTTCTTGCTAATATTGGTATTGGGATTCTTAATTTCAGTCTTGTTTTTTATACTAGAGATCTTTTTACCGCCACTCCCGGACAAATTGGCTGGCTCTCGTCTTTGTGGGCACTCTCCTATTTTATCGGCTGTTTTATAACCCGGGGGATCAGTAAGCGGCTGGGGCCGAAACGGGCTCTTATCACAGCATCCTCAGGAATGGCTCTTTTTGCTTTTCTTATCTTTAAAAGTCCGTCACTGGTGTGGATATTTATCTATTATTCTCTCTTTGGATTTACTACAGCCCTTTTCTGGCCCACGCTGGAAGGGTGGCTTTCTGAAGGTTATGAGGGGGTTTCTCTTAACAAACGTGTTGGCCGGTTCAATCTCTCCTGGTCGTTTGCTCTGGTGCTCAGCCCCTATATCGCGGGGCTCCTTGTCGAAAAAAATCTTCAGCTTCCTCTTCCGGTGGTAATAGGTATATATTTTCTTCTCGCACTCTCATTCTGGGTGTTCAGTACAATTTTTCTTGGTAAAAAGGAAACTGTTGTAAGGTTCGAATCAACTTCTATCAGGAATACTGACGCCAGTACCCCTCTGCGCTATATTGCCTGGATTGGAAATTTTTCTACCTATATGGTAAATGGTATTATTCTTTTTGTTTTTCCTCTGTATGCCCGTGATGTACAGGGATTTTCCGAGTCGGGAATTGGACTGCTGCTTCTGTTGAGGGCTCTTTTTAGTACGGGAGTGTTTATTTTTATAAGCAGAACAGTCTGGTGGCATTTTAATAAAGTCCAGATGATCGGGTTGCAGTTACTTCTTGTAGTTTTTTGTTTTATTCTTCCTGTCATTCACAGCTGGATAATGATGTCTGTTATGCTTTCATTTTTCGGTATTCTCTTTGCTTTCCATTATTCAAACAGTCTCTTTCATGGTGTTTCGGGTAGTATAAACAGGGAAGGGAGAATGGCAATTCATGAAGCGGTGCTTACTGCCGGTGTTATTACGGGGGCAGTAAGCGGCGGGGAAATCTATCAACGGTGGGGAATGGGTGTCGTCTTTTTATTTGCGGGATTCTTTTTATTCTTGCTTTTCCTTACTCAATTACTTGTATTACTGGTGCAGAGGGGGAAAACCAAATATGAATAAAATATTAATCGTTGCAGTAATGAGTTTTTAATGGGAATTTTCTCTGCAGCGGTGGATGAACGAACTGATCTTAATTTATCCGGAGCCCCTTAAAATAGTCCCGGTAAAACCCTCTGTCCCGGGTAATCAGACGGTCGCCCTGATTTATTGCGAAAGCCCCGATAATAAAATCAGGTATAATTCTGTCTCTGTTTTTTTGCTGTTTTCTGTATTTTAACCACAGCTGCCCGGCACTATAGAGTGTCTCGGAACTTGAAGCAACAATATCTATACCCATTTTGTCGAGGGTTGCGTCAAGGAGATTCTTTTCTTCAAACTGGGGAGCAAGCTCGGCATAGATAATATCACAAATTATGAGTGAGCCCTGCCGATAAACCATTTCAAGGAGTTTAAGGGATGACTCACCATGAAGAGGGTCGGGTAGGAATATATCCAGAAAAATATTTGTATCAATCACCGATATCATGTTTCTATCTTCCTCTCATTTCTTCAACAATGCTGTCGGTATCGTTTTCTTTTTCCAGTATTCCATAAACTTCACGGAAAGGAGTGGTATTTATCTTTTTAATAATCAGCATTCCATCCTCCTGTGGTATAATATCGAGTTCTGTTCCAGGTCGTATGCCGTAACGTTCGCGGTATTTTTTTGGAATTGTCACCTGTCCCCTTTCCATTATTTTCATATTATTACTCCATGAATACATACATATATATATATACATACTAATGTTTTTATTACCATTAGTCAATTTATCTGCTTTTATTTGCCCTTT
>CAYSXD010000117.1:0-7321 GCA_964434925.1 uncultured Spirochaetaceae bacterium | reverse complement strand
GTTGTATTTATCACAAAATTCAATTAGTCTTTTCCCGTGATGGAATTCAAAACAGGAAATATTGGAGCTGTAGATCCGGCTGAGAAAAATCTTTTTGAGGGCCCGCTCCTGGCTTCTCTGGCGAGAAGTGCAGAGAAGTTTACCGGTGATAATGAGTGGAGGGAGGGAATCGATGATCTTCTTGCAGATCTGGGGCGCATTACGGGTGTCAGTCGTGTTTGGATTTTTCAGGTCCTTGAAATAAATTCTGAAGAAATTACACAGGATTACACATTCGAATGGGCTGCCGCTTCTGAATATATTCAGCTTGGGATGCCCGTGTTTAAAAAATTTACCAATAAGCTGGGGACAGGAAGTTACCGTCAACTAATAGAAAGCAGAATCAAAGGAGAATGGCAAAAGGTTCTAACGAGTGAATTATCCGATTCCTGGCTAAAAAAAAGTCAGGTTGATCAGGGAATAAAATCCATGTTGACTATTCCAATCATTGTAGAAAAAAAATTATGGGGTGTGTTGGGATTTGACGACTGTGAGAGAAACTATGAATGGTCTGATACTGAAATATCGCTGTTGCGTATTGCTGCCTTTTTCATTTCAAATTCTGTTTTACAAAACCGGTTAACATCAAGGGAGAAACAATTTGAAATTCTTCAGCAGTTTGTATCCACCGGAGCCTGGCAATATGATATTAAAAGTCGGCATCTATGGTCCAGCGCCAGGCGATTTTATCCTATTGATGTTGTCAGTGAGAACCTTCATCTGTCTTTGCAAGGATTGTTACGGTTGGTGTATAAAGATGACAGGAGAGGACTCCTTAACAACTTTGCAGTTTTTAATTCAAGCAATAAAGATATTTCTCATTGTGACCTTCGGATTCGGGATAAAAATGGAAGATATCATTGGGTTGAAATTATTGGCTCTCTGGGCCGGGATTCAAAGGGAGCTCCATCTAAAATTTCCGGAATTGTTCTCGATGTAGAAAAGAGGAAAGAGTTTGAAGCAAATTTGAAGAAGAATGCTGAAACAGATGCTCTTACAGGTGCATTAAACAAAAGGATGTTGGAAGAAAGTCTTCAAAGACAAATTGAAAAATCCAGAAACAGAGGCACTGCCTTTTCTCTTCTGCTCTTTGATATTGATCATTTTAAAAAGGTTAACGATACATACGGGCATATAGCCGGTGATAAAGTCCTTAAGCAATTTGTTGATCTGTGTCATAAAAATCTGCGTGAGGGGGATGTCTTTGCCAGGGTTGGCGGAGAGGAATTTTCACTGATACTTTTAAATTCTTCTGAAGAGGCAAGCTGTATAACCGGAGAACGATTTAGAAAGGCAATTGAATCCAATCCGGCGGAGTCGGGAACAATTAAGTATACGGTGAGTATCGGCTGCGCAGAATACAACGGGGTAGAAGAGTGGGAAGCTCTCTATAGCCGGGCTGACAGGGCTTTGTATCAGGCTAAGGCGAATGGGCGAAATTGTGTCTATAGTTTTTCTGAAACAGTGAAACGTTTGAAGGATAATTCTTTTTAATTGATACCCGGTCTTTTAATGGTACCGGGGAATGTACGCTTTAAAATAAAAGTTAAGATTTCATATAAACTCAAGTCAGAAGTATCAGACAGAATAGAAAGCTCATTTTATAATAGGTTTATTTTCTTGCATCGTTTTTATTTCCATGGTATCATATTTCAATAAATAGAACATTGTTCCAAATGGTGAAACTATTACAATCAAGGTACAACGGAGGGAAGTATGATAAAGGTGCGCTGGCTTGGCAGAGGAGGGCAGGGAGGATTTACCGCGTCGCGACTTCTTGGAAAGGCTGCCGCTCTTTTTGAGGGGAAGTATGCAATGGCGTTTCCCTCTTTTGGACCGGAAAGAAGAGGTGCTCCTGTTCTTGCCTTTACCCGGATTGATGAACAAAGAATAACAGATCGAAGCGAGTTCACCTCCTGTGACTATCTGGTGCTGATGGATGAAACACTTCTGGATGAGTCCGCACTGGCAACCCTCGATAAAAAGGGAATGGTTATTCTGAACAGTGGTTCACCGGAAAAATACCAGTCTCTCTGTGGCAGTCACCGCCTGGTTTCTGTCAACGCAACATCCATTGCTCTTAAAATTATGAATCGTCCCATTACGAATACGGCAATGTTCGGAGCGCTTATTGCCGCTTCGGACGCCGTCAGCCTGGAATCTGCGCTGAAGAGTATTGATGATGAGATGAAACCCGGTATCGCAAAGGCCAATAAAGAGATTGTCAGAGAATCTTATAATATTGTAAAGGAGCAGATGTGTGAATAAACCCGCATTAAAGGAATATAAACATCCGGTATCAATTCACGATTATCCGGTAGGCCCTTCTTTTGAAGGTGGACATCTTGTTTCCGTTAATTCCGGGTGGCGTACCTTCAAACCTGTTATTAATCCTGATACATGTACGGGATGTTTCCGGTGCTATCTTGTCTGCCCGGATGGTGTTATTGCGAAAACGGCTGCCGGGAAGGTTGAGATTGACTATGATTTCTGCAAAGGCTGCGGGGTATGCGCTCATGAATGTCCCTTTTCAGCAATTGAAATGGATAAAGAGGGGCAATAAGTATGAAAAAAGATATAAAAAACAACAGGGTTTTTGTATCCGGGGATGAGGCGGTTGCTCTCGGTGTCCGGCTTTCCCGGCCGCATGTTATTTCAGCTTACCCTATAACTCCCCAGACGATTGTTGTTGAACGGCTTTCAGAGATGGTTGAGGATGGGTCTTTGGATGCGAAGTATATTCATGTGGAGTCTGAGCATTCGGCAATGTCGGCGGCAATGGGTGTCAGTGCCGTAGGTGCCCGTGCGTTTACCGCAACATCTTCCCAGGGGTTACTGTATATGGCGGAAGGGCTTCACTATGCAAGCGGCGGCAGAATGCCTATTGTTATGATGAATGCGAACCGATCTTTAGCACTTCCCTGGAGTATTTTCGGGGATCATCGTGATTCCATGTCGATGCTCGATTCGGGATGGATTCAGGTTTACGTGGAAGATGCCCAGGAAGCTCTTGATATGACAATTCAGGCATACCGTATTGCGGAGGACCCGGAAGTCCTTACGCCGTTTATGATAAACCTGGATGGTTTTGTCCTGACTCACACGTATGAACTTGTCGATATACCTTCGGCACAGAAAGTGGATGCTTTTCTTCCTCCCTTTTTAACACCCAATAAAATGAGTTTGGATAACCCTAAAAGTATGGGCTTCAGTACGAGCCCCGCGGATAATATGGAGTTCAAATATCAGCAGCATAGAGCAATGATGGATGCCGTAAAAGTTATTCAAAAAGTTGATGAGGAATTTAACAGGATATTCGGCAGATCCTACAGCGGTCTTACCGGGTGTTACCGGTGTGAAGATGCGGAGTATCTTCTTATTACTGCCGGGAGTGTTACCGGTACGGTCCGGGTTGCTGTGGATAACCTGAGAAAGAAAGGGATAAAAGCGGGGCTTTTGAAAATCCGCTTTATGCGTCCTTTCCCTGATGAGGAAGTGAGAGAAATAATACAGAAAATTAAAGCATTTGGTGTTCTTGATAAGGATATATCTTTCGGCTATGAGGGAACGATGTTTACCAATGTCAACTCGGCTCTCTCTGCAGCTGGGAATTCCCCCCGTGGTATAAATTTTATTGGAGGTTTGGGGGGAAGGGATATTAGTATAAGTGATATTGAGAGTATGTTTGAAGCTCTTAGGAAATGTTCCGGTAAAAATTACAATGAGTATCTGAAAAAAAGAGTTCGTTTTGTAAACATGGGAGTGAGTATAGATGAGTAATCCACATATAACTGTCAAAAATATAACAGATAAGGAATACTTTCTCGGTCATAAAGCGTGTGCCGGCTGCGGGGGCAGCCTTGCTGTACGGCTGGCGTTAAAAGTATTAGGAGACCGAACTTTCGCGGCGCTTCCTGCAGGCTGTATGTCCGCCGTAGGGTTTATTTTCCCTCAAATGGCCTTTTTGAATAACGCGATTATTTCTTCATTTCCAGGTACCGGATCGATGCTGTCCGGAATGAGAGCGGGACTGGATGCTCTTGGTGTAAAAGATACGCATGTTGTAGGTTTTGCGGGGGACGGAGGAACCGCCGATATAGGTCTGCAGGCACTTTCCGGTGCGATAGATAGAAGTGAAAAGATAATCTATATTTGCTACGATAACGAAGCATACATGAATACGGGAGTTCAAAAAAGCGGGCTTACCCCTTACGGGGCCCGGACCACCACTTCGCCGGCAGGGAAGAATCTGCCTGGATCTATAACGCAGAAGAAGAATTTATTTGAAATTGTTGCAGCACACGATATAGCCTATGCGGCAACAGCCAGTGTCGGTTACCCGCAGGACTATCTGAATAAATGTGCCAAAGCCGCGCAGGTCGAAGGAACATCCTACCTGCATGTTTACGCAACCTGCCCCACCGGATGGGGAACTTCCACAGAAACTTCAATTTCACTGGCAAAGGAAGCGGTAGACTGCGGTCTCTGGTATCTTGCTGAGTATGAGGATGGAGAGTTTAAATTAAACAGGAAACCAAAGGTATTTTCTTCCATTAAGGACCATCTTTTACAGCAGGGCCGGTTCAAACATCTGAAGGGTGGGGATATCAAGGTTATTGAAGAAGCACGGGACAGGAAGTGGGAACGAATGCTAAAAAAGTGGGGGTAATTGTTCCTGCATGGGATAGATTCGTAAAAAACATTATATGCTATAGTGCAAAATCAAACAATTATATACATTAAATGCATCTATGGCTAAGAAATCACGAAAACAGATCCAGCTGCTTTCCTGAAATTATTTCTTCAAAGCTATCATTCATGGTAAAAAGTATGCCGTCCGCAAGCGGCTTCAGCTGTTTGTCTATATAATGCTGATAATCAATATCGGTGGGATTCATCTGTACAGGAACCGGTCCCCGGGCTGTCATAATATAGGAAATTGCTCTCAGCTTCATTTTGCCTTCGGGATCAAGAAGCCTGGCGGCTTTTATCTGAGGCGGTGTTGTTTTTACGTATTTTTCCTGGCTGCGGCGAAGTTTCTTTTTATAGACAAGAAGATCGTTTTTATTTCCTTTTTTTAAATCAGATACAAAAGCCGTTATCCAGTTTCTGATTTCCAGTCCGTGAAAAAATCTTCGAAACAACTCACTCTGGAACTCTTTTGCCAGGGCTGTCCAGTCTGATCGGACAACTTCAAGCCCTTTAAACTCCATCGTATCGTCATTAAGAAGTCCGGCGTAGCGTTTTCTCGCTCCCTCCTTTGAGGAACGCATTGCAGGGAGAAAAAATTTCCTGTAATGTTTTTCAAACTCAATTTCAAGTCTGGATTGAACTCCAAAGTCTTTCATGATTTTTTCGTTCAGGAAGTTATTTACTCTGTCTGCCAGTTCTTTTCCTGCTCCATCAGGGTCTCTGTGTTCCTCCTGTTTTAATAACACGAATACCGAATCGGTATCACCATAGATAACATCATATCCCGCACTTCGAAGATAGTCTGCTGTTGTCCGTAGGGTCCACTGACCCGTGCCGGTTACAGCCGATGGAAGATCAGGATGATAAAATCTGCATCCTGTGGTTCCCATGACTCCGTAAAAACTGTTCATTAAAATTTTTACAGCCTGGGAAAGGTTAGTATTTTTTTCTTTTTTTGCTTTACTTCGCATAACCATAAGCTTTTCCAGATAATCGGGGAGTAAATGGCGGCTTCGGGAGAATTTAATCCCCACCGGTGTTTCAACAGGATCAACAGCTGCTTCAAGCCGGGAAAGGGGATCGATAAAGAAGGTCCGCATGATGGTGGGATAGAGGCTCTTAAAATCAAGAACAACAACGTGGGGGTAGAGTTTTGGGAATGATGTGAAGACAAGTCCCCCGGCAGCGTGCGGCCCCGGAATAATATCTTTTACATCCGGAGCAACAAAGCCGTTACGATGAATTCCCGGCAGCATAAAAAAGTCAAAAGCTGCAACAGACATTCCTACTCTATTCATGGGAAGACCTGTTACAAGGCTCCTTGTTTTCAGCTGTTCTATAATTCGGGTAGCCCTGTAGATCTCTGTAACCAGTACCGCGTCCTCCAGGTTGTACTTCGCCAGAGCTTTTTTATCTTCCTTAAAACGACGGTTAATCTCGGCAATCTTATCTTCATCAGGACGAATATCTTTTCCTTTACCGAGAACTGCCTGGGCAACTGTTTCCAGGGTATAATCTTCAAATTTAAAAAATGCTGTACGCAGGGTCTGCGGACCGTCAATAACAATTCTCCCGTCTATATCCGCATCGTAAAGTCCCCTGTTTCTCTCTGCAAGTTTTACAGGCTTTGAGCTTCTTCCAATTGAAAACGGGATGGAGAGGTGCGCGCACTTTTCTGCAAGGAACTTTAAATCAAAGCCGATTACATGCCAGCCGATAATCAGATCAGGATCGTAGTCTCTTACTTCCTTTATAAAATCCAGTAACAGTCTTTTTTCAGATTGCTCCGGAATAAGGTGCGAAACGCCTTCTGTTTCATCCCCTTCTGCAATGATGAATACCTTTCTGTATTCACTTTGCCTGAAAGTGCCGTAAAGCGCGATAGAGTAGAGTTCCCCACGCTGTCCTGTTTCAATATCAATGGAGAGCCATTTGAGGTCGGGATTATAATGTTCCGGAGTAAGTTTCGGATTTGTCCGGACGGTAAGTCTCCCTTCCCCGTTCTCTTTGCTGTCAGGCTCTCCCGAAATCATGACTCCCGTATGAATAAATCTTTCCATTAAATACCGGTCA
Organism: uncultured Spirochaetaceae bacterium; assembly: GCA_964434925.1. Lineage (GTDB taxonomy): Bacteria > Spirochaetota > Spirochaetia > B11-G9 > B11-G9 > S145-15. The sequence continues at coordinate 517 of CAYSXD010000117.1, read as the reverse complement.
GCCGGCCATACATCCGATTCATAGGTTGTTATATTCTTATTCTGCAGATCTCTTCTCACTGTATAATAATGGTCAAAGCTGTCAAAATAAAGTCCCTTAACTTTTTCTCCGTTAAAAGTCCGGAGTTCCAGGTCTCTCATAATTAATCCGGGAGATTCCGGGATGGGGCTTTCCTGCCTGGTAAAGAACACCGCTCTGGGATTGGTAATAACCACTTTAAAGGGTCCGTTTTCTCCTCTTCCGTAGTAGCACACTTCCGCCCTGCCTCCGGTATCTGTAGAACTGCTTGTAAGAATAAAACCCTTTTCGCTTTCCATTGATTTTAAGTATACAGGATCACGTGATAAACGGCAAAGGGCCTATAGTTATTTTCTTTTAAGATGTTCTTTGTGGTAGAGTTCTTTGGTAGCGCATAAACTTAAAGAGCATAGTTATAAAAATGAGCAGCCCCATTCCTATATTCATAAACGTAAACATCATGGAAAAACGATTATTCATGTCTTCAAAACGTATATCA
>CAYSXD010000116.1:0-7357 GCA_964434925.1 uncultured Spirochaetaceae bacterium | reverse complement strand
CACGTATGCTGAATATAAGGCTGCCATTAATGCCGGGGAAGCAATAGACCCTTCCTACCTTATGAAATATGACAGTTATGAGTTTTCAACAGGCCTTAATACCGGATATACATTTCATACCTCTATAGGCAGGCTTTCAACAGGAACGGGGCTTAAAACCTCCTTTACAAGAGCATCATACGACCCCCTTGTCTACCGGCCATATAATCCGGCTATTCGTGACAATCTGAATACCTGGCTTTTTAATAATAAATTATGGATAAATCTTGGCTGGGATACTAGAGATTTTATTATGAATCCCGGGAAAGGTTTTTTTCTTAATCAGGTACTTACCTATGCCGGAGGGTTTATAGGCGGAAATACAAACTTCGTAAAAAGTCAGAGTAAAGCGGAAGCTTTTTTTACCCTTGTAGACGTACCTGTTTCCGATTCCTATACATTTAAAACAATTCTTGCCCTGCATACTGCATATTCCGTAATCTTTCCCCAATTTTATTACTCAAAGGAGAGCACAAGCTGGACTAACGGTGTCCAGGCTACAACAAACGATCTGCTGTATACTGACGGTATGACAATTGCACGGGGATGGCCACCACTACAGGATGGTGTAGCAATGTGGGATAACTGGATTGAACTACGAATGCCTGTTGCCGAGAAAGTACTCTGGTCTGATATATTTCTAAGTGGTACCGGGTTTTGGAATAAGAGAGAAGATGTTCCGGCAATGACCCTGAGTGACTTCAGATTCAGTATGGGAGCGGGGATCAGGTTAATTATTCCAGGACTGCCTATAGGACTTTATTTGACGAAACGTTTTCAGTTTGATCAAAATAATACACTGCAATGGCAGCCAGGCACCATCTTTAAAAATCCGGATAAAGCAAATTCAGGCCTTGACCTGGTAATTGCTTTTACCATTAATCAGTTTTAACTGAAATACATCCCTATAGGAGTGAATTGTGAATAAAAAGAATCTGATTTTACTCATTTTTTTAACAGCTTTTGTGACAGGTTTATTTGCTGAAAAATTAACCATGATAGGCATTGTGGATCTGACAAAAATTGTTTCGAATTATTTTAAAGAATCAACCGCCTGGAGAGAAATCGATGAACTGACACAAAAAGTGGAAGATACAACAAATGCCAGACTTGAAGAAATAAAGGCTCTCCAGGTTAAAAAAATAGATGCGGAAAATAAAGGAGACAATATTCTGTCACTGCAGCTTGGTGATGAGATTACAAAGAAGAAACAATATCTGCAGGAATACCACAAAATAATGTCTGATAGAATTAGCAGTAAAAAGGATAATCTTTTAACATCATCAGGGTTTTCAAAACAGATTATTGATGCCATTTCCTTTATTGCTATGGATCAGGGGTTTTCCATTGTCTTACGGAAAAAAGACCCGGATATTCTTTATTATAACTATGATGTTGATATCACTGATAAGGTAATAGATCGTTTAATGAAGATGAAATGAGTGATCTGACACCCATGATGCGGCAGTACCGGAGAATTAAGGCTCAGTATCCGGATGCTGTTTTGTTTTATCGTCTGGGAGACTTCTATGAGATGTTTGAAAAAGATGCCAAAGAAGTCTCCCGGATTTTAAATTTAACACTAACAGCGCGTCAGGGTGTACCAATGTGCGGGATTCCCTATCATTCTTCTAAAAACTACATCCCACGACTTTTAAAAGCAGGTAAGAAAATTGCAGTATGTGAACAGACAACACTCCCCGGTCAGGGAAAAGGCATAGTTGAAAGAGAAGTTGTTGAAGTAATCACTCCCGGAACTATTATTAATGAAGATTATCTCAGCCGGTATTCAAATAACTATCTTGTGGTAATCGGAGCCTTTAAAAATCAAATTTCATTTGCGTATATTGATTTATCGACATCTGAATTTGCCGCTACAGCAGTACCTTTTTCCCAAAGATCCGGCCGTTTAAGAAAAGAGCTTTTTCGGCTTAATCCTTCTGAATGTATTATTCAGGAATCCCTTCTTGAAAACGATAGTGTCATTAACGATCTTATAAATTCTTATCCGTCACTGTATGTTAACAGATATCAGGACTGGCACTTTGACAGCCAGTTAGCTTATGAAAATCTTCAGAGTCAGTTTTCCGTGAGTAATCTAAAAGCTTTCGGATTGGGGGAAGAGAGCCCTGAACTCGTTTCCTGTGGAGTTGTTCTTGGTTATATAGCTGAAACGTCCAAATCACTTCTTCCGCATATTAAAACTCTCCATATATATCATGACGAAGAATATCTTGATCTGGATGAGGCTACTCAGAGAAATCTGGAACTGATACATAATCTTCATGACTCAAGTGAGAAATTTACCCTTATTTCCGTTCTTGATAAAACAAGGACTTCAATGGGAGCCAGAAAATTAAAACGCTGGCTTCTTCACCCTCTGAAAGAAAAAAAGCAGATCATATATAGGCTTAATGCTGTTGAAGCTTTCTACCATAATCAGATTCTTCTTTCCAAAATAAGGGAATTACTCGGCAGAGTTCTTGACATCGAACGTTTAACATCAAGAACTGCAATGGACAGGGCTCACGCAAAAGATCTTGTTGCACTGGGGAGCAGTCTCATTCATATAAAAGAGATTAATTCTATTGTTTCGGAAGAAAATGCCATTCCCATTGATTCACTTACCGGGATTGATCTTGAAAAAACAGAACGCTGCATTTCACTTATTTCCCGTGGGATTACCGATGAGCCGTCAATTCTTATTAGTGAAGGTAATCTAATCCGCTCCGGATATAATAAAGATCTTGACGCTTTACGGAATATAAAGAAAAACAGCCAGACAGTTTTAAAGGAGTATCTGGAAAAAGAACAGAAAATCTCAGGTATAACACATCTTAAAATAAAGTATAATAGAATAATTGGACATTTTATAGAAGTTACCAAGGCAAATTTATCTCATGTTCCCGAGCATTTTATCCGGCGACAGTCTCTTCTTAACTGTGAAAGATTTACAACTGATACACTGATCGAGCTTGAATCAACAATCAACAGCGCCACGGAAAAAATCATTGCTCTGGAAAAAGAACTGTTTCTGGAAATCCGGGTAAAGATTAAGAAAGATATTACTCTGTTTCTGAAAACAGCAGCATTTATTTCAGATATCGACTGCCTTCAGGGCTTTGCCCACGCGGCGACTGTTTACGGATATATTCGACCTGAACTTCATAGCGGTAAGGCTCTGTTTATAAAAGCAGGAAGGCATCCCGTTGTAGAAAATTATCTTCCTCCGGGCGATTTTATTCCAAACTCTCTCAAACTCGAAGCTGAAAAGCATTTTTTTGCCATGATTACCGGTCCTAACATGGCAGGAAAATCAACTTACCTCAGGCAAGTAGCGCTGATTGTTCTTATGGCTCAGACAGGATCCTTTGTTCCTGCTGAACAGGCGGATATAGGGATTATTGATAAAATATTTTGTCGGGTCGGTGCTTCAGATAACCTTGCACGTGGTGAATCAACATTTCTGGTTGAAATGAACGAAACTGCGTTTATTCTCAGAAACGCAACAGAAAAAAGCCTTATTATTATGGATGAAGTAGGGAGAGGGACAAGTACAAACGACGGTCTCTCTATTGCCTGGGCTGTTTCCGAATATCTTCTTTCGGTAAAGGTAAAAACTCTTTTTGCGACCCACTATCATGAGCTATCTTTGATAAAGAATGAACATATGCTAAATCTTCATCTCGAAATTATAGAGGAAAATAATGAAATTATTTTCTTAAAACGGGTCAGGGAAGGATCTTCGGAAAAATCTTACGGGATTCATGTTGCCAAACTTGCCGGGGTACCTGAAACCATTCTTAAACGCGCGGAAAACATTCTCCAGTCTTTAGCGGAAAAAAACATACTAATTAAAAATGAACCTGTAGAAAAAGTCCAGCATTCATTATTTAATCATTGTGAACTTATAGAAAGTGAATTGAAATCTTTGAATATTGATTCTCTGACCCCGCTCGAAGCTCTTAATATCCTGGCTGCATTAAAAAAAATATATGAAGCACCAGTTTAATAAATACTGTATATACTATTATGTTCCTTACTGCCTTTTTTAGAAATATTTATACCCCCGGTCATTGTCTTCTTTGTAATAATCCTCTCTATACTGAAACAGGGGAACATACTTTACTATGCGGAAACTGTTTTGCTTTGTTGAAACCTATTACCGGAAAACGCTGCAGGACCTGCGGCACTCCCCTGATTTCAGAGGATATCACCTGTATGAGGTGTAGAAACAGAGACTTTTCCTTTTCGAATAACTATTCTTTGTTTACCTACGATGGTATGATAAAAGAACTTCTATATCAGTATAAATTCAATAATGAAAAACATCTTTCAGCGGTATTTTCAGAACTAATCTACAAATATCTCAGTATTAATTGTCAGGATCGGTTTACTCTTGTTCCGGCTCCTTCACGAAAATCAGGTAAACGCCGGAGAGGGTGGGGACATGTTGAGATTATTGCGCGTATTCTTAAAAACCATTATAAAGTCCCCACCTTGTTTTGCCTGAAAAGAAAGGGAGAGACGACACAAAAAACGTTAAACTATGAAGGAAGACTGACTAATTTGAATGGTAAGATTTATATTAAAAAGAACAGTATTGTTCTTCCTGAAAATATAATTATTCTTGACGATATTTTTACCACTGGAGCAACCGTTGAACAATGTTCAAAAGTTTTACGTAATGGAGGTGCAAAAGAGATCCGGTCGTTAACTCTTGCTCTTGACTAAATGGTTCTCTCCTGATACATTTATTTTAGTAATTATACGTCTTATGTTGAAGGAGTCACTAATGACTCCTTTTTTAATGAGTTATTATGGATTTTTGGAACATAGAAAGTAAATTGTTAGGTGAAATACAGCCGGTCGTCGAAGGTCAGGGTTATTTCCTTGTTGATTTTTCTTCCGGCAGGAATGGTGGAAATCTTCAAGTCAGTATAGTTATTTATAAAGAGGATGGAATAACTCTTGCTGATTGTACACGTGTACATAAAACTATTTTCCCGAGAATAGAACTTGTGGAGAATATGAGAAATATCCATCTTGAAGTTTCATCTCCCGGTATATCAAGAAACATCAGACACAGTAATGAGTTTCCTGTTTTTATTGGTAAAAACGTTAGAATTCTTACAGAAGATGATTCTGAATGGATTTATGGAAAAATTACATCTGCGGACAGGGTATCCATATCTCTTTTAACAAAAGAAGGGACAATGAATTTTACATATAGCGATATAAAAAAAGCTAAACTTGAATAAAAAAGAGGAGGACAGAAACATATTATGGCTTCTGGACTTGCTGATGCTATTCGGGGTCTCGTTCAAGAGAAGGGGATTTCTGAAGATCTGGTACGAAAAACAATTGAAGATTTCCTTTACGCCGCGTATAAAAGGAAATTTGGAACTGTGGAAAATGCAGTTGTGCGTTTTAATGAAGATTACTCCGAAGTTTCAATTTTTGCTCGAAAGAGTATTGTTGAAGAGGTGGAAGACTCTGTATTTGAAATAGCACTTGAAGACGCGTTGATACTTAATGATGAATGTGAACCTGGTGATGAGTTGCTGATTGAAATAAACCCGCATGATTTTGATAGGGGTGCTGTTCAAAGTGCTAAACAGAAAGCCAGACAAACTCTTCGTGAAATTCATAAGGATACTCTTTATTCTGAATTTAAAGATAAAGAAGGAGAGATGATCATAGGCTACCACCAGAGAGAACGTAATGGAAATATATTTGTTGATTTGGGTAAAATAGAAGGTATACTGCCTAAACGCTTTCAATCACCCAGAGAAAGTTATCACCCGAATGACCGCATTAAAGCTCTTATCTATGAGGTAAATAAATCATCTTCAGGCCTTCAGATTATTCTGTCGCGAACACATACCGATTTTGTAAAACGGATATTTGAGCTTGAAGTTCCTGAAATCTATGATAAAACGGTTGAAATTTTTAAAATTGTCAGAGAACCGGGATACAGAACAAAAATATCTGTCTATTCCAATAGAGAAGATGTTGATCCTGTCGGAGCTTGTGTTGGTATAAAGGGAGTAAGAATACAATCAATTGTACGCGAACTTGAAGGTGAAAAAATTGATATTTTAAAATATGAGAATAATCAGAAGGAATTTATCAAGAACGCTCTTTCTCCTGCGGAAATAGATAATATAGTAATTCTGGATGAATCCAAACGTCAGGCTCTTGCTATCGTAAATGAAAGTCAGCTTTCTCTGGCTATCGGGAAAAGAGGTCTCAATGTCCGTCTGGCAAACAGACTGGTGGATTGGAATATTGATGTTAAAACAATAGAACAATTTGAAGAAATGGATATTTCAATCGATTCAAAACGTGAATTGAATGCCTTGTTTGGAGATATAGAAGAGGAGGAAATCACCTCAATATCTGAACTTCCGGGTATTTCGTCTCACCTGGTTGAACTATTAGCCAAAAATGAAATTATCTTAATAGAAACGCTTGTTTCTATGGATAAAGAAGAACTGGAAAAACTTGACGGTCTTTCCGTAGACGATATCAAAGTAATTCAATCTATTATTGATGAAAATGTAAATATTATTGAAGAAGAACCTGAAAATGAAGAATTTGACTATAATGCAGAAGATGGTCAGTCAGAAGAAGAACCCGAAATGTATGAATGTCCCGAATGCGGGGCCCCAATCTCAATAGAGATGGATACCTGTCCAAATTGTGGAGTAGGACTTAGTTTTGAGGTAGAGACTGACGAAGAAGTCAAAGAAGAAGAAAAGGATAAAGAGATCAGTGAAGAAGAATCGTGAAATTGCTGATTAGTTTATTGACAAAAATCTCACTTTAGAAGAGAGTGTTAAGAGGATTTATGGCTGAAGAACAGGAAAAGAAAGAGAAACCAAAAACTACTTTAATAAAACACCGTAAGCCACCGGTCACAGATTCCGCGAATGCTTCCGGTATGGGATCTAAAACGGTAGAAAAGAAGAAAGTCGTTGTCATTAAGAAAAAAACTATCGTTAAAAAAACTGTTCATAAAGTTATTGCCAGAAAAGATGAATCAGCTTTACCGTCAGAACCCAAAAGTTCCTATCAAAAATCCGATAAACGTGAGGAATCTGTTCAAACAGCTGAACATAAAATTGAAAAACCTAAAATAACGTCCGGAACTGAAAAAGAACACACTGTTCCTCAGCTATCAAACGATAAACAAACCAATTCAACAGAAAAAAAACAGCAATATCCACGAAGGGCTAATGGTAACACTGGTAATGGGTATGAGCGGAAACCTCCATATTCAGGCAACAGGGCAGGTCAGGGTACAAGAACTCCC
>CAYSXD010000115.1:0-7360 GCA_964434925.1 uncultured Spirochaetaceae bacterium | reverse complement strand
ATCACGCCCATGGAACAAGCGAACAATTTCACAGTGAACTTAAATCTGATATGGGAATTGAAAGATTACCTTCCGGGAAGTTTGCAGTTAACTCTGTTATCCTGCACATAGCAATGATTGCTTTTAATGCTTTACGTTTCATTGGACAAACAGCTTTGACCTTCTCAAAATACCATCAAGGGCTCTTAAAATTAGTAGTTTGTGCCTGCAAAAATAATTATTTTTTAAGTCAGCTTTAAATCTTTCTGGAAATATGATTTTAGTTGCTTTTTTAAGCCACATCTATATTTTTATACGGATTCAGGTTATATTTTTATACGGATTAAGGGTAAACACAAGAATTTCATTTTAATTCCTCCTTTCCGGGGCTGAATCGTTTGAGGAGGCTCCGGTACTTTTACCGGAATAAGTTTATGAGGGAAAGTTTTTAATATTTTCCTTTGCAAAATTTAAAATATGACGATAGTATAAGGTGAAATGGTTAGATTGTTTATGAACAGCGAAAACATCTGCTCACTCGACGCAACGGAAAAATTTCAGGCAATAAAGGAACTTACCCGAAAGGCCTCTGTTTTCAATACACTTACCGATCTTAAAAACTTTCAGGAGGGGGTTTTCAGGCGCGAACAAAAAATGAGTACCGGGATCGGAAAGGGAATTGCTGTTGCGCACGGAGAATATAGCAGCCAGGAGGGAATTAAAATTGCTCTTGGCATTTCCCGGGAGGGGATCCTTTTTGACGCGGTGGATAATGAGCCGGTACATGCCCTGTTCCTCATCGGAAACCCTCCGGGGACATGGGCGGAATATTTAAATATTCTGGCATCCATAGTCCGTATGGTTCGAAATGATTTAACCCGTAATAATCTGCTCCATCAGCACAGCCCGGAAACTTTACTTATGCTCCTGCGCAAAAACCTGAATACCATTTAATAATACAGTATGACGGAATTGAATCCCTATGTTTTTCTGCTTGAACAGCTCTATAAAAAAGCACCGGAAATTAAAAAATCAAAAAATGATAAAATCGTTATTTTCAGCGATCTTCATATGGGAGACGGCCGCTCCTATGATGATTTTATTCAAAATTCCAATCTCTTTATAACCGCCCTGGAAAACTACTATTTCCCCGGGGGTTATACCCTTATACTTAACGGTGATGTAGAGGAAGCTTTAAAATTTAACGTTTTTAAAATAGAAAAAAAGTGGAGCAGGATATACGGGATCTTTTTAAAGTTTGACCGCGAAAGCCGATTGTATAAAATTACCGGAAATCATGACCCCAAAATATTTTTTTTAAAAAAGAAAAAATACAACTTTGCTCTATTCGATGCATTACGTCTTTTTATAGATGATAAAGAGTTCTTTATTTACCACGGCCACCAATCTTCTTATTACTACGATGTCTTCAGCGATATTATGCTTTTTTTCTTTCGCTATATTGCAAATCCTCTTCGTATACGGAACTATTCACGTGCTTATCACAATAAAAAAAAATCCCACATTGAAAAAATGGCCTATGATTTCGCGAAACAAAAGAAAATAATAGCGGTAATTGGTCATACTCACCGACCATTATTTGAATCTCTCTCAAAAATGGACACCATGAAATTTTCCATGGAATATAGCTTAAGAAAATATCAGCATGCCGAGGGGGGAAAAAAAGCAGATCTTGAAAGAGAAATTACATCCTGCAGTAAAAAAATAAAGGATCATATTCAACAGGGGGCGAAAGATCATACGATAAGTTCTCTGTACAGCGAAACAATTATTCTGCCCTGTGTTTTTAATTCAGGAACTGTCGTGGGAAAGCGTGGAATGACATCAATTGAAATAGCCGACGGTAATATTGCTCTAGTACACTGGATGAATAAAACAATTAAAAAAAAATATCTTGATAAAAACAGCATATATTATCACAAACTGGATGGAACTGACGTATCACGATATATACTTAAGCATGATACACTTGATTATCTCTTTTCTAAAATTCGACTTCTTAGCTAAAAACGTATCATAAATTTACTTTATACAGCATAATTAACGGCAAAAAATTATTTTTACCTAATTTTACAATTTTTACTTTCCTTTTCCCACAAAGCATGATAGACTATATTTAAATAATATTGTTATAAGGAGAATCGGTATGAAACGAATTTTTTCTTTCGTATTGCTCCTTTGTGTCGCTGCTGCATTAATATTTGCTGGCGGACAAAAGGAACAAAAGAAGAATCAGAAATTAAAAGTCGCTTTTATCTACGTTGGGCCGCATAATGACGGTGGTTGGACTCAGGCACATGATAAAGGAAGGCTCTATCTGCAAAAAAAGATACCCGGTATAGAAACAACCTACTCGGAAAACGTACCGGAGGGCGCTCCCGCTGAAAAAGTAATGCGTGACTACGCTAATCAGGGTTACAACATTATTTTTGCGACAAGTTTTGGTTTTATGGATCCAATGCTGAAAGTAGCGAAGGATTATCCGAATATTGTCTTTGAACATTGTTCCGGTTATAAAACAGCCAAGAATATGGGCACTTACTTTGGAAGGATGTACGAACCTGACTATCTTTCCGGACTTGCCGCCGGTTTTATGACAAAAACAAACTATATAGGGTTTGTTGCTCCCTTTTCCACTCCTGAAGTTGTACGGGAAATTAATGCTTTTACCATAGGCGCTCGTGAAACAAATCCTAAAGTGGAAGTTCATGTCATCTGGACAAATTCATGGTTTGATCCTGTAAAGGAAGCCAGCGCCGCAAATACTCTCCTTGCCAATAACGCAGACATCATAGCCAGTGGAGTAGATTCTCCCGCGGCACTGCAGGCAGCAGAAAAACAGGGTAAATATGGTATCGGCTACGACAGTGATATGTCGAGTTTCGCACCAAAAGCAGTTTTGACTTCCAGAATCTGGCACTGGGGCATCTATTATACAAAAGTAGTGCGGGAAGTACAGAACGGTACCTGGAAATCTACCCAGTACTGGGGCAGCATGAAAGACGGTATTGTCTCACTTGCTCCATTTGGACCGATGGTACCGGACAAAGTAAAACAGTATGTGGAAAAGAAACAGAAACAAATTCTTGATGGCACTCTCGACCCATTTATGGGTCCTGTTTACAGCCAGGATGGAACGTTAAAAGTTAAAAAGGGCGAACAGCTTTCTGATTCCGATAAGCTGAATATTCAGTGGTTTGTTCAGGGTGTTGTCGGCTCTATTCCAAAGAGCGGTTCATAAATAAACAAGAAGGGGATATAAAAAATGTTCCGGTAGAATATCGTATTAATAGGTATATACCGGAACATTATTAAAACCTAAATATGGCAGATATAGTTGTAACTTTACAAAAAATAACAAAAGCGTTCCCCGGCATCATTGCGAATGATGGAATTGATTTCGAACTGAGAAGAGGAGAAATTCATACTCTTCTGGGTGAGAACGGAGCCGGTAAATCAACATTAATGAATATCCTTGATGGCATCTACCAGCCCGACAGCGGAACAATTGAAATTAATGGTAAAGTAGTACGTATAAAAAGCCCTGTTGATGCTATGAAGAATGGTATTGGAATGATACATCAGCACTTTATGCTGGTTGACAGCCTTACCGTCCTGGAAAACGTTCTATTGGGTCTTAAATCTTCACAATTTTATGTTAATAAAAAAAAGATCGCCGGAAAAATTTCTGCTCTGTCTGACAGATATAATCTTGGTATAGATCCCTTTACAAAAATATGGCAGCTCTCCGTAGGTGAACAACAGAGAGTTGAAGTAATAAAAACTCTTTTTCGCGGAGCACAGATACTTATTCTCGATGAACCGACAGCGGTTTTAGCACCCCAGGAAGTTGAAGCTACCTTTGAAATTTACCGGCAAATGGTTCATGAAGGAAAATCTATTATTTTTATAAGCCATAAACTTAATGAAATCATGGACATTTCTGATCGAATTACCGTATTAAGAAAGGGAAAAGTTATCAACACTGTTGATAAAAATGATACATCGGAGACAAACCTTGCAACAATGATGGTAGGAAGAGAAATTCTCTTTCGCCTTGACCGGGGACCTTTAAAAAGAAGAAAGAAAATACTCCGTGTTGAAAATGTAAAAGCTTCCAATGACAAAGGGCTTACCGCGCTTAACGGTATATCACTGGATATCTTCAGTGGTGAAATTTTTGGTCTTGCCGGTATTGCCGGAAATGGTCAGAAAATACTTTCAGAAGTAATTGCCGGGCTGAGGAAAACGGAAAGCGGTTCTATTTTTATTGCTGATAAAGATATGACAAATGCTCGTCCTAAAGAAATTTCCGAAGAGGGACTCAGTTATGTTCCCCCTGACAGGCTTAAAGTTGGCCTTGTTCCTAATCTTTCATCAAGTGATAACGCGGTACTGCGGTGCTACAATAAAAAACCTATCTCTCATAATATTTTTATTAATTACGCGGAGGTAGAAACGTATGCTGACAGGCTCATTGAAAGTTACGATATAAAAGTAGCAAAAAAAGAAACTCCGGTAAAATTTCTTTCCGGTGGTAATATGCAGAAGTTGTTACTTGCAAGAGAGATATCTGAAAATCCTAAATTACTTGTTGTTGTCCATCCGACGCGGGGGCTGGATATAGGAGCAATGGAATTTATACGCAAGATACTTTTAGAAGAACGTGATAAAGGCGTTGCAATACTCCTGATATCTGAGGATCTGGATGAAATTTTTATGATAGCAGACAGAATCGGGGTAATATACGACGGCCAAATTCTTGATACTGTTGATATTGAACAGGCAAAAGTAGAACAAATAGGGCTCCTTATGGCGGGTCTTAAAAATAATTCGAGGGATTAGATAAGGAGGTCTCATTCTGCGGTTTATAAAGAGAGAAGACACTAAAACTCAATTTACCATTCCCATTGTATCAGCACTGATCGGTCTTGTTATTGGCGCCCTTGTTATAGCATCAAGAGGAACAAATCCGTTTGCCGCTTACAAGGCTCTTTTTAGTGGTGCATTCGGCAGCGGTTATGCTTTTTCGGAAACAATCGTTACCGCAATTCCTCTGATACTAATATCTACCGGTCTTATTTTGGTTTTTAATATGAAATTCTGGAATATAGGTGCGTATGGTCAATATATTATGGGAGCTATTTTCAGCTCTTACTTTGCCCTTAACGCCACTCCTGCTACTTCTCCTTTTCTGCTTTTAAGTATGATGTGCATTGCAGGTATAATCGGCGGATCACTCTGGGCCCTAATCCCGACACTTTTAAAATTGATCTGGGAAGTAAATGAAGTAGTCACAACACTTTTACTCAATTACGTGGCACTTTTTGTACTTAAATATTTTATGTACGGTCCGTGGAGAGATCCCGCAAGTCATGGATTTCCTCTGTCAAAAATGTTTCCCGCGAACGCGCAGCTGCCAATTATTTTTAAGCATACGCGAATTCACCTAGGAATTGTTTTCGGTGTCGTTTTTGTTCTTATTATCTATATTATTATTAAAAAAACCCGTTTTGGTTACGAAAACAGGGTAATAGGAGAAAACAGTATCGCGGCAAATTACGCGGGAATTAACATTTTTAAAAATACAATGATTGCCATGGCAGTGAGTGGAGGAATAGCTGGTCTTGCCGGAATGGCTCAGATATCGGGAGTTATCCATATGCTTCAGCTTGAGATAAACCCGGGGTATGGATACACAGCCATAATTGTCGCGTGGCTGGCAGCACTTAATCCCTTCGCTGTTCTTGTTATTGCAATTTTACTGGGGGGAATAGAAGCCGGTGGATATCATATTCAAATGATGATGCACGTTCCCTTTGGAATAGTTGGAGTCATTGAAAGTTCAATACTTTTCGCTTTATTAGGCGGGGAAATTTTTAAAACATATCGTTTGGATTTCAGGAGGAAACACTAACGGAACAGTCATCAGTCTTAATAACACTATCTGCAACTGCAGTTCGGTCAGGGACCATTCTTCTCTTCCCGACTCTTGGTGAAATAATTACCGAGAGATCCGGTATAATGAACCTTGGTATTGAAGGGATGATGATAATCGGTGCCCTTTTTGGTTTTATAGCGGGGGATATTTCCCATAGCCCGTATGTAGGATTTCTTGTCGGTATGCTTGCCGGAGGCATAGCTTCTTTAATACACGCGTTTATTTCGATTACTCTTCGGGGTAATCAAATTGTCAGCGGCCTTGCTCTCACAATTTTCGGGCTCGGGTTGACTAACTTTTTTGGGCAGGACTGGATTAATCAAAAATTTACTATTCCGGTTAACAGTATTGCCATTCCCGGACTTTCAAAAATACCTGTTATAGGCCCTATATTTTTTAACCAGGATGTCTTTGTTTATTTTTCCTATATACTGGTTCTTTTCATGTGGTTTTTGCTTTTTAAATCAAAAACAGGAATTCATCTGCGCGCTTTGGGGGAAAATGCTCAGGCGGCAGGTGCCATGGGTGTAAATGTAAATAAATTACGTTATTACTGGACTTTTTTTGGCGGACTTTTAGCGGGAGCGGGCGGTGCATATCTTACGTTGGTATATGCTCCTTTCTGGCTTGACGGAATTACTGCGGGAAGAGGCTGGATTGCAGTCGCACTTGTTATTTTTGCAATGTGGAACCCTCTCTACGCGGTTATAGGCGCATACCTTTTTGGTGGTATAGATTCCCTTCAATTTCAGCTTCAGGCATCCGGAACAACAATTCCGTCATCACTATTAAATATGCAGCCTTATCTGCTGACATTTATTGTTGTTATTATTGCCACTATTATTCTGCGTAAAAGGCATATAGGAACTCCACGTGAACTTGGTATCCCCTACGTACGGGAAGGGAAATAGGCAATCGTGAACTGTATTACGGTTGTTTACCATCGACTTAAAAGTATACATACTTGTTAACAGGGTTCTTTTTTTTGTTTCCCGTACAGGATTATAAGAGGAATAGTACATAATCCCGAAAGTCCTATTGAAACTATGTAAAAGATTCCCCTGTTAATGAGAATTGCGGAAGTTGCAATATCCGGAGAAATTCCGACAGAGGTAGAAAGAATTAACATCGCGGCTTCCATGAATCCCGCTCCTCCGGGTGTAAAAGAAATATCACTTACAACGGTAGAAAGTGTCACTATTATAAAAACAGAAACGTATGAGATACCGGGGTTAAGATCTCTATATATCATCCAGTTAGAAAAACATATCAGCCCCCAGGAAAGAAGTGAAAACAACAGTATAATAAGAATATCTCTTATCCTTGCTGTTTTTAACGGGTAAAACGTTGTGGATATACTTCCAAGCACATAATCTTTAAAGGCTTCCTGATGGTTAAATTTTTTCTTCAAAAAAGACA
>CAYSXD010000114.1:0-7386 GCA_964434925.1 uncultured Spirochaetaceae bacterium | reverse complement strand
GCTTTTACTATATCTTCTTCTTTTATCACTCTTACGTCTCTCCTTCAATTCAGTACAAAATAATTAGAATCCTAACAAAACTACTCATTTTTAACAAAAAAGTCCAATTGTTATATATATTTTTCTGGATATTTGGCTCCTTATTGTCATTTTCCCCGTAGAAGGGATATTTTTACTTGATTATTTTAAGAGCAGCGTTTATTGTGAAAAGAACTTTATCAAAAATTTAAAGGAGAAGGGAATGAAAAAGACGATTATTATTATTCTGGTACTGTTTGCTGCCGCAGGATTTGTTTTTGCAGGCGGATCCAAAGAAAACGGACCAATTAAAATCGGCGTTGCAGGCCCCCAGTCAGGTGACCTTGCTTCATACGGTATTCCAACAGCAAAAGCAGCTCAGATTGTTGTCGACGATGTTAATGCTGCCGGTGGTGTTCTTGGAAGAAAAATTCAACTAATTGTGGAAGATGATGTTTGTAAACCTGAAGTTGCTACCAACATAGCATCAAAACTTGTCGGAGACGGCGTTGTCGGCGTTATTGGTCATATTTGTTCCGGTGCCACAAAAGCTGCTCTGGGAACTTATAAAGAATCAAATATTCCGGTTATATCCCCCTCAGCCACCAACCCTGCTTTAACACAGAGTGGTGATTATCCTAACTTCTTCAGAACAATTGCTTCTGATGATGCTCAGGCCAGAACGGAAGTGGACTTTGCACTTAATACTCTAAAATTAACAAAGTTTGCCGTTCTTCATGATAAGGGCGATTATGGTAAAGGACTTGCGGAGTTTGTCAAGAAATTTCTCGAAGCAGATCCCAGGGCTACCGTTGTTCTCTTTCAGGGTATTACTCCGGGTGCGGTAGATTATTCAGCTATTATTAATAAAATCAGCAATTCCGGTGCCCAGGCTGTTATGTTCGGCGGTTATCACCCGGAAGCTTCCAAGCTTGTCAGCCAGATGAAAAAGAGGAAAATGGATATAGCTTTTATCTCCGATGACGGTGTAAAAGATGACACATTTATTAAAGTTGCCGGCCAGTACGCGGAAGGTGTTTATGCTTCAGGGCCTAAAGATACCTCTGGCAACCCTCTTGCTAAAAAAGCCATTAAAGAATATCAGGACAAATTCGGTGATGCTCCCGGAGCTTTTTATCTGAATGCTATTTCTGCAACTGAAGCTTTGATTAATGCTATTAAGGTTGCAGGATCTACCAACTATGACGCGGTTACCAATGCGTTGAGAACAAGTCTTGTTGATACCCCTCTGGGAAAAATTAAATTTGACAAGAGAGGCGACGCTGTAGGAGTAGGATTCGCTATGTATCAGGTACAAAACGGTAAATATGTCGAATTAAAATAATCATTTGATTTTACATGGAACAGATCTTCCCGAAAAGGGATGATCTGTTCCTTTCTTTTTTATCTTACGGGCCTCCTAATAGTAAGGGAAGGCTTTTAATTACTCTAGTCAAGGAGCCATAGAATATGGACCGTTCATATTTTTTTCAGCTTTTTCTTGGTGGCATGACCAGGGGGAGTATTTATGCTTTAATTGCCCTGGGGTATACGATGGTATACGGTATTATTAAACTTATTAATTTTGCCCATGGTGAAATTTATATGATTGGAGCTTTTACCGCTCTCATTATTTCTACTGTAT
This sequence comes from uncultured Spirochaetaceae bacterium, assembly GCA_964434925.1. Classification (GTDB taxonomy): domain Bacteria; phylum Spirochaetota; class Spirochaetia; order B11-G9; family B11-G9; genus S145-15. The sequence goes on along the minus strand of CAYSXD010000114.1, from coordinate 5,723 downwards.
TAGGATTTACCGGAATGAATCCTATTCTTATTCTTGTCATTGCTTCGGTTCTTGCTATCTTCTTTTCTTCCTCCTATGGCGTGACTATGGAGAAGCTGGCTTATAAACCATTACGGGAAGCGCCAAGACTTTCTGCCCTTATCAGCGCTATAGGGATGTCAATGTTTCTGCAGAACTATGTTCTTCTTGCCCAAACTCCTGACTTTCTTCCCTTTCCTGATCTTATTCCGGATTTTAAATTCTTAAAACCGGTTGATAAAATATTAAGTTCGACACAGCTTGTCATTTTTATAACAACAGCTGTAGTAATGATACTGCTTACTATTTTAATAAAATTTACCCGAACAGGAAAAGCTATGCGCGCCACTTCCCAGGACGCAAAAATGGCCCAGCTGCTGGGGATTAATATAAATAAAGTAATAACAATAACATTTATTATTGGATCGGCAACTGCCGCAATCGGTGGTGTTCTCATAAGTTCCCACACGGGTCAGTTAAACTACTATATAGGTTTTATTGCAGGTATTAAAGCATTTGTTGCCGCTGTTCTTGGCGGAATCGGCAGCATTCCCGGAGCTGTACTTGGTAGCTTTGTACTGGGATGGACGGAAAGTTTTGGAACAGGTTACATTTCAAGTGACTATGAGGATGTTTTTGCCTTTATTTTCCTGATTATAATCCTGATTTTCAGACCTTCCGGGATTCTGGGCCGTAAAGAAACCGATAAAGTTTAGGAGGGGAGAATACAATTATGTCAGCTATACTGAAATATTTCAGTTTAAAAGAAATGAAAAAATCATTGATAGTGTCACTCTGGTTTATGATCCTCACATTTCCTATTATGGTCATAAAGGTTAACACAATTGAACATACTGTTGTATGGCGGTGGAATTACCTGATTGTAATAGCCATCTCCACATTTTTTCTGGCAACATTATGGCGTTATATGATTAACCGTAAAAATGTGCAGCGGGGTAATGAATCGAAAGTTTCTTTACAGCGGAGGATACGTGAACTCGTCGAAAGGAAGCCCCGATTAAAAAAGGGTTCTTTACTGGCGGCAGGAGTACTTATACTCTCATTCCCCTTTGTATCATCCATGTATCAAACCGATATTATGACAACTACTCTTATGTATGTAGTACTGGGGCTTGGCCTTAACATAGTGGTAGGGCTGGGAGGTCTTCTCAATCTTGGCTACGCAGCATTTTATGCCGTAGGAGCCTATACATACGCGCTTCTTCATCTTCATTTTGGGCTTGGATTCTGGATATGTCTTCCAATCGGTGCCACACTGGCAACAGTTTTAGGGGTACTTCTGGCAATTCCGGTCTTACGGTTGCGGGGTGATTACCTGGCTATTGTTACTCTTGGTTTCGGTGAAATTGTTCGTATAGTTCTTCAAAACTGGAACGGTTTTTCCCACGGCCCCAGTGGAATAGCAAATATCCCACGGCCATCCCTCTTTGGAATACATCTTACACTACAGCAGGCTACTATTTATCTTTACTTTATAATGATGGGTCTTGTTCTTTTTACCATTTTTGTTGTCCGCCGGTTGGAGAATTCCAGGATGGGCAGGGCATGGATAGCAATGAGAGAAGATGAAATTGCCAGTCAGTCAATGGGAATAAATATTTCCAAAACAAAAATTACCACGTTTGCTATCGGAGCCTTCTGGGCAGGAATGATTGGTGTGGTCTTTGCCGCTAAAACAACGTTTATTAACCCTGCCAGTTTCACTCTCTGGGAATCCATCATAATTCTTTGTGTTGTGGTTATTGGAGGAATGGGATCAATTGCCGGAGTTGTTGTGGGAGCCGGTATTCTGATACTTCTACCTGAGTATTTGCGTGCTTTCTCGCAGTACCGGATGCTCCTTTTTGGAGCCATACTGGTTCTGATGATGGTGTTCAGACCAGGTGGTATTGTAACAAATGTCCGTAAAATCTATAAACTTGAACCTGCAGAAGAAGCGGAGGGGAAATAGTATGGTTCCTATTCTAGAAACAAAGAATCTCACGATGGATTTTGGCGGATTGAGAGCTGTGGATTCCATTAATTTCCAGGTACATAAGGGAGAGATTGTCGCTCCCATCGGCCCCAACGGTGCGGGAAAAACCACCTTTTTTAACTGTATAACCGGTGTTTATAAACCGACTATGGGAGATATTCATATTGCTCCTGACGGTGAAAAAACAGAAAGGATCAACGGATTAAAACCAAACAGAGTAACGGAAAGGGGTCTTGCGCGAACATTCCAGAATATTCGACTTTTTCAAAATATGACGGTACTTGAAAATGTAATGATAGGCCGCCACTCACGTTTATCCGCAGGGATATTTGGAGCAATTTTCAGAACAAAAGGAGTCAGAAAAGAAGAAAAACAGGTTGTAAAAGACAGTTACAGAATTCTGGAAGAAATGGGACTCGCTGAATATGTTAATGATTTCGCGAAAAATCTCCCGTATGGTGCCCAGAGGAGACTGGAAATTGCCCGTGCTATGGCAACCGAACCGTTTCTTCTTCTTCTGGACGAACCGGCAGCTGGTATGAATCCCCAGGAAACAAAAGAACTGGATGAGATGATTCTTCAGATTCGCCGAAAGAACAAAATTTCAATTTTGCTTATTGAGCATGATATGAGTCTGGTGATGAGTGTTTCTGAAAAAATATTTGTTGTGGATTACGGCAAACTCATTGCCGAGGGAACACCAGATGAAATAAAACATAATCCGGAAGTAATTAAAGCGTATCTTGGAGATGAAGCAGATGCTTAAAATTGAAAATATTAAGACTTTTTACGGAAATATTCAGGCTCTACAGGATGTATCCATTGAAGTGAGTGAGGGTGAAATTATTACTCTTATAGGAGCAAACGGAGCCGGAAAATCAACAACGCTCATGTCTATTTCCGGCATTGAACCACCCCGTTCCGGTAAAATATTTTTTGAAGGTAAAGATATAACAGGTATGGACCCTGACAAAATAGTTTCCCTGGGAATTGTTCAGGTACCGGAGGGGAGAAGAATTTTCCCCTTCCTCACCGTTCGTGAAAACCTGGATATGGGAGCTTTTTTACGAAATGATAAAGAAAGCATAAAGAAAGATATAGAGTATGTATTCAGCTTATTCCCCATTCTTGCTGAGCGAAGAAACCAGGCGGGAGGAACATTGAGTGGCGGGGAGCAGCAGATGCTTGCCATCTCACGCGCACTTATGGCTAAGCCTCGTCTTCTTCTTCTTGACGAACCCTCTCTCGGGCTGGCTCCGATTATCACTCAACAGATAATGGAAATTATTAAAAAGGTAAACACAGAAAACAAGACTACAATCTTTCTCGTTGAACAGAACGCCAACCTTGCCCTGAAAATTGCAGATAGAGGATATGTTATGGAAACCGGACGAATTACAATGAAAGACACGGCAAAAAACTTAAGAGAGGATGAAAAAGTACGTAAAGCGTACCTTGGTGTATAAATAATTTTGGTTTATAATTCTTAACCGGTACATGGAGGGGTTTTAAACCCGTCTTTGCACCGGTTTTTTTTAAAGGTCACACTATGAATGAAATTAGACTAATTTCAACAGGCACATACAGCGTTTCAATTGACGATACCAGATACTTAGGGATTTCGACAGGGCTTGGTAATGAAATACTCAAGACAATTGACAAAAATAATTTTCTTTCCGACCCTGGGCTGTTATGGTCAAAAAGCGGTATTACAAACTGGTCCCTCTCGGGTATAACAATTCATAACAATGAAATTATTCCTTACGGAAGTTACCTGGAAGGGAAAACTCTCGCAGAGATTACCGTAGGGAAAGAAGAGCTCCTCAACCTTACCCTGTTTTTTTATCTTTTACATGAAACAGACAGAACCCCGGAAAATATTATTTCTACCGGTCTTTATTTTCTTGAGGACAATGGAATCCTTCTTTTCCCTGTTACCATCTTAAAACTGATAACCGCCCATCAGGATGATTCGTACAATAAGAAGTATGTGGAAATCTACAATCACCCGGAGTTCGAAGGAGAAAAAGCCCTTTGTTTTACTCTTGGTGTTCTTGCGTATAAAATGACCACAGGCGTATATCCATTTGAAGGTGCACACATAACGGAAATACATGAATTGATGCGTAGAAGCAAACCTGTCCCCCCCCGGCTTAAAAACCCGGAATTACGTACGGATTTTTCCACAATCATTATGAATTCAATCTTCCCCACGGTTGAAAACAGTATTACTTTAAAAAAATGGGTGGTTCTTCTTGAAAAGGTTACAATCGAAGGGGATAGAGAAGATATCAGCACAGATAAAATCCGTGAAAGAAAAGTAAAAGCTCATTCTCTAGAAAAGCAACGTAATGTCTCATTCAGACGAACGATGTATCTTAATAAAAACTGGAAACGGATAGTAATAGGAATTATTTCCGCCGTCCTGATCGGTATTGTACTTTCCGCTCCGATACGAAACGCGTTGAAGCCCCCGGTGACAAAGGGGTACCCTCCGGAAAAAGTAGTGCAATTGTATTATGAAAGTATAAATTCGCTTGATTTGGAAACTCTTGATGACTGTGTTACTGGAAATGCCGGCAAAGAGGACAGAAGAGAAGTAACAGGGATTTTTGTCGTATCAAAGGTACGGAAAGGTTATGAAGGCAGCTCCGGACTGGTAAACGCGTCTGACTGGATAAAAAAAGGGAAACCGGCTCTTAAAGATGGCGACAGTTTGTATGGACTGACTGACATAGTTATAAAACGTACCGGTGAGGATACTTTTATAGCTCAGTACAACAGATGGAGAACTGATTTCCCTGAAAAAACGGAAGCATCATCTATTAAAGGAAAGTCAGTCAGGACACATATGGTTGATGATATTCATCTGATAAAGAAAAAGGATACGTGGTATATAGATGCGATAAAAAGGAGTACTCATAATGATTGAAGCTGTTCTCTTCGACATGGATGGAGTACTGGTTGACTCGGAAGAGTTTATTTGTAAAGCAGCAGTCATAATGTTCAGCGAATTGAATGTCGAGGTAAAAGAAGAAGATTTTCTTCCCTTTGTTGGAGCTGGTGAAGACAGATACCTGGGAGGAGTCGCGGAGAAATACCATGTATCGATGAATATTCCCGCTGCAAAGGAAAGGACGTATGCAATATATAAAAAGTTAATAAAAGATAATATGCGGCCTCTTCCCGGTGTAGAGACATTTATACAAAAATGCAGAAGCAGGGAATTAAAAATAGCACTGGCAACGAGCGCGGATAAAACCAAAATGGAGGCTAACCTTGAGGTTATGGATTTCCCTCTTTCCACGTTTGATGCCGTGGTTAACGGGCTTGATATTAAACGAAAAAAACCATACCCCGACATTTATATTAAGGCAGCTGCTCTTATTGGAGTCAGTCCGGAAAACTGTCTTGTCGTGGAGGACGCGGTAAATGGAGTTGAAGCGGCAAAGGCAGCCGGCTCGCGGTGTCTTGCCATTACATCAAGTTTCACACGTTCCCAGCTGTATAAAGCAGACTGGTTCGCAAAAAACCTGGCACAAGCTCCGGAAGAAGTGCTGACCTGGTAACAAGGATCAGCTCTTTTCCCTTTTTTTCAGGCCCTTTTCTTTCAAGGCAAATCCTGAAAGATGCCTTACCGAGAAAAAGAGACCGACAAACATTGAAAGATAATGAGTGAAAAATCTCCAGATAATTACAGCAACACCTA
>CAYSXD010000113.1:0-7398 GCA_964434925.1 uncultured Spirochaetaceae bacterium | reverse complement strand
ATTCTCATCTTTAAATAATCCCAGAGCTCCGGGATGAAGTTCAAGAAGTTTCTTTTTCTTTTCTATACCGCCGGTAATATCCGCCAGACCGGCGACCCTAAGGTGGTTACCCTTCTGGTCTACCCAACAGAGTTCAACCTTAGGGTTGTCTTTTAACTCCTGAACTTTTCCGCTTATATTTACTGTGGTACACCAGAATTTAAAATCATCGGTAACCACAAATTTCATTGGCCTTACCCGCGGCTGGCCTTCAACACAGGTCGCCATCTGGCAGGACCCGGCACTTTTTACAATTTCACGAACCTTTTCTCTGGACATCTATATTCTCCTTCGTAAACTCAGGAGAAGAAGGCCGGAGACGGAAGATAAGGAGACCGGAAGATAAACATTCAAATTCCTCAACTCTTCTTTCCTTTCTTCCTGTTTCCGTTTCCCTGCTTCATTCTCCATCTTCTTCCTTTCTCCGGTTTCCCGTTTCCTTTCTCCCATTACAGAGGCATATTCCCGTGTTTCTTCTCCGGTCTGGTTTCCTTTTTGTTAAAATACATCTCAAGTGACTTAATCAGGGCTCTTCGTGTATCTATCGGATCAATAATATCGTCAACATACCCGTATCCGGCTGCAATAAAGGGATTCATAACCTGAACTTTAAATTCGTCAATTTTCTCAAGCCGCTTTGCAGCAGGATCATCCGAAGCGGTAATATCTTTTCTAAATATAATGTTGGCGGCACCTTCAGCTCCCATGACGGCAATTTCAGCGGCAGGATAGGCAAGAACCCTGTCATAACCAAGATTTTTTGATGCCATGGCAATAAACGCTCCACCGTACCCTTTACGTACAATAAGAGCAATTTTGGGTACGGTAGCTTCTGCAATTGCAAAGAGGAGTTTCGCGCCGTGTCGTATTATTCCACCGTGTTCCTGGGCTGTACCCGGCAGGAATCCAGGTACATCTACCAAAGAAATAACAGGAATATTAAAAGAGTCACAAAACCTTATAAACCGTGCAGCCTTGTCCGACGCATTGATATCCAGGACTGCAGCCATCATTTTTGGCTGATTTGCCATAATACCAACGGTATTACCGTTTAATTTCGCAAAACCGACGACAATATTTTGAGCATAATCAGCCTGCACTTCAATAAAAGAATTAATGTCAAAAGCGGAATTGATAAGAGTTCGTATATCATACGGTTTTTTCTGATTTTTCGGAAGGAGTTCCCGTAATTCCGGTGTTGCTCTGTCTGCAGGGTCAGTGCATTCTGAAACTGGGGGCATCTCCTTGTTATTTGAAGGAAGATAGCCTAAAAGGCGTCTGGCAAAAGTAAGGCATTCTTCTTCCGATTTGAATCTGAAATGAGCATTGCCGCTTTTGAAAGTATGTGCCCGCGCACCCCCCAAATCTTCCTGGGAAATATCTTCTCCCGTAACTGCTTTAATAACCTGCGGACCGGTAATATACATATTGCTCACTTTTTCCACCATCATAATAAAGTCGGTAATGGCCGGCGAATAAACAGCGCCTCCCGCGCACGGGCCGAGAATGATTGAAATCTGAGGAATAACACCGGAACTCAACGTATTGGCTCTGAATATTTTTGCGTATCCGTCCAAAGAGAGTGTCCCTTCCTGAATCCGTGCTCCGCCCGAATCGTTTACCTGAATAAACGGTGAGCCGGTTTTTAATGCGTCCATCTGAGCGTCTGCTATTCTAACAGCATGCATTTCTCCCAAAGAACCCCCAAGAACGGTAAAATCCTGGGAAGAAAGATACACTTTTCTCCCTTCAACATTACCGCTTCCACTAATTACTCCGTCTCCTGAGAACTTTTTCTTTTCCATCCCAAAATCAGTTGAACGCGGTACAACATACGTGTTCTGTTCGGTAAAAGAATCCTCATCAAGAAGCATGGAAATTCGTTCCCGTGCCGTATGTTTCCCTCTTGCGTGCTGAGCTTCTACTCTGGTATCACCGCCGCCTTTAAGCATTTTATTTCTGGTTTCTTCAAACCGTTTTAAAGCATCTTCGTTAGTCATAGTTCCTCTCTCAATCACAAAATAAATTAAAAATAAAGTTAATGTTAACAGCAGGTATCCTTTACGTCAAGGAAAACGGAATAAAGAAAAGATAAAAATCATTGATAAATTCATGCAGTTATTTAAACTCCCTGTTACAGAATTTTGAATGTCCTGTTTTTGAATCTTTCCACAGGACCATTTTGTGAAGAAAAGATGCGCTGGTAAATTACGGAGTTGATAAGTGGACTAATGTGTTTTGTCTTATTATACTTGTAGAGTAACTGGATTTTAAAACTAGGAGAATTTTGATGAAAAACGTAAAAGCAGCTCCGGAAAATCAGGGTAATTATGACAAATGGAAGAGTATTGATATGGCACAACTGCTGAAACAGTTAAAGTCATCACCGGACGGGCTCACTTCAGAAGAAGCAAAACTTCGTATAACTCAGTACGGATCCAATGAGATTGTGGTAAAGAGCGTTAATCCTGTACTGAAATTCCTTTCATATCTCTGGGGACCTATCCCGTGGATGATTGAGGCGGCAGTAATTCTTTCAGGAGTACTGCAGCACTGGCCGGACTTCTATATTATTCTAGTCTTGCTTTTAGCTAATGCCGTGATTGGTTTCTGGGAGGAATTTCAGGCAGGCAATGCCATCGCTGCTTTGAAAGGGAAGCTGGCTGTTAAGGCCCGTGTCCTTAGAAATGGCAAATGGATCAATCCTGCGGCGAGTGAATTAGTCCCCGGTGATGTTGTGCGCCTTCGTTTTGGTGATATTGTACCGGCTGATGTTCGTCTGCTTGAAGGTGATCCTGTGGAAGTGGACCAGTCCGCGTTAACGGGTGAATCTCTTCCTGTCATCTGCAAGGCAGGGGGGGCAGTATTTTCAGGATCGATTGTTCGTCAGGGTGAAATTGATGCAGTGGTATATGCAACCGGCGTTCATACTTACTTTGGAAAGACCGCGGAATTGGTGGAGGAAGCACATACTGTCAGTCATTTCCAGCGGGCGGTGCTAAAAATCGGTGATTTCCTGATTCTTCTTGCAGTGGCATTGGTTGGCTTGATACTGTTTGTTGCTTTGTTTCGAGGCGACCAGTTTTTAACCACAGTGCAGTTTGCTTTAGTGCTCACGGTTGCAGCAATACCGGTAGCCATGCCGACGGTGCTTTCGGTAACCATGGCTGTTGGAGCACGTTTGCTGGCAAAAAAAGAAGCTATTGTAACAAGGCTGGCGGCTATCGAGGAACTGGCGGGAGCGGATGAATTATGCTCGGATAAAACCGGAACTCTAACTCAGAACAAGCTTACGCTGGGTGATCCTTTCTGTGTAGATGATGTTTCAGCCGATAAAGTTATTCTTGCGGCATCGCTTGCATCGCGTGCGGAGGACGAGGATCCTCTTGATCTGGCAGTTTTAGATGGTCTCAAGGATGACCATGCCCTTGAGGGATACCAAATAGTTCATTATAAGCCGTTTGATCCTGTCAATAAGCGTACAGAGTCTACTGTAAAGACTTCAGATGGAACAGAGTTAAGGGTTTCCAAGGGAGCTCCGCAGGTAATTATGGCTCTTTCTGTAAACGTTGAAAAAATTAAAGGTGCTGTGGATAATGCGATAAACTCCTTTGCGGCACGTGGATTTCGCTCTCTCGGTGTAGCTCAAACGGATTCGGAAGGAAACTGGCAGTTTATGGGTGTTCTTCCCCTGTTTGATCCACCGCGGGAACAGGCAAAATCAACTATTGCTGATGCCCGGGAGTTGGGTGTAAAAGTTAAAATGGTAACAGGTGATCAGGTTGCAATTGCCCAGGAAACTGCAAAACAACTGGGACTGGGAACCAGAATCCTTGATGCCAAAGTTTTCGGAGACACAAAATATCACGAGACCGCAAAATTGGCTGAGTCTATTGAGCAGGCTGATGGATTTGCTCAGGTATTCCCTGAGCATAAGTATCACATTGTGGATGTTCTTCAGAAACGGGGTCATATTGTGGCGATGACCGGAGACGGAGTTAATGACGCACCGGCACTCAAAAAGGCAGACTGCGGTATCGCTGTTTCAGGTGCGACCGATGCAGCGCGTGCGGCAGCCTCCATTGTTCTTATGACACCGGGGCTGTCGGTAATTATAGATGCAGTGAAAGAAAGCCGGAAGATTTTTCAGCGGATGAACAGTTACGCAATATATCGAATAGCAGAGACGCTGCGTGTACTAATATTCATGACATTGGCCATACTGGTGTTTAACTTTTATCCGTTGACGGCAATCATGATTGTAATGCTGGCCTTGCTTAATGACGGTTCGATTTTGTCTATTGCCTATGATAATGTTCATTACAAGAATAAGCCGGAGGCATGGAATATGCGTTTGGTATTGGGTATTGCTTCTGTTCTGGGATTCATAGGGCCTGTGGCTGCTTTCGGGTTGTTTTATCTTGGCGATCGTGTTTTTCATCTTGACCGTCCCCATATTCAGACGCTCATGTATCTTATGCTGTCTGTAGCAGGGCAAATGACAATTTTCCTGACACGTACACGAGGCCATTTCTGGTCGATACGTCCATCACGTATCTTGCTGCTGGCAGTGTTCAGCGCACAGATACTGGCAATTTTAATTTCGGTTTATGGTATATTTATGGAACCTCTTGGCTGGGGCTGGGAACTTTTTGTATGGTGTTATGCAGCTGTATGGGCTTTTATAAGTGACTTTGTGAAGATAGCTGCATACCGAATGCTTGATCCCGGGAAGGCGGCAATTCTGGGTAGAAAAAAAATATATCCTCATACCCATCAACGCCAAACAGGTTTATAAATTAAATAACCGCCGGGTTCCGAAATTCTCAGTTATCCGGCGGTTGTTTGAATTCCGATTTGCACATTTGTTTCATTTCTTAACTGTTAAAAAAAAGGAAATTTATCTTGACATGGAAGGTTGTAGTGACATAGAATACTTTTTTCAATAAATTTTAAGGAGTATACCTATGAAATCAGTAGTACCTGAGAAAGTATCTCAGGAAGAGTTAAAAATTCCCGTAGCGGAAATTGAATCATGGCTTTCAGGCCCGCAGGTAGAGTTACCTGCATTTAAACCGGCAATGACAAAAACAAGAGATGGTAAGAACCTTGTTATCAGAGCACTTAGAAAAGATGAAGCACCGGAACTTTTAAAGTTTATGAAGAAATTGATTGACGTTGACAGAGACTTCTATGATATTGTCAGCGTTCGTGTTTATGCTGAAATTCTTGGATGGTTACGAAACAGACTAAAAGATTCCTATCATCTGGTAGGATCCATCGATGGTGAACTGGCAGGATTTGCCAATGGCCGGAAAAGAGATGAGAATGTTCATATTTCACTTCACTCAATGGCATTTAAAAGAGGCGGTGGTGTAGGCGCTGCCATGTATTATGCAAAAGCACAATATGCGTTTGAAGTACTTGGTGCAAAAGAATGGTGGTCAACTTTCGAATCATACAATGGCTGGAAGAGGTACGGTCTTGGTGCTGCACAGCCTTCTTATCCATGGCCTGAATATCAGCATGAATTAGGCGGTGCTGCAGTCTACTATATAAGAAGAAGCTACTGGGACTCAACGGTAAAAGGTTACAACAAGCAACTCGTTCATGGAGACCTGATTCGACCTGTACCGGCAGATCTTCTGAAACAGGCGGAACACATCATTATCCCTGACACACCGGACGTTTAAGAAACTCTGTTTTTGTGGCGCCCAGTGCGCCACAATATTTTTGTACACTCTTCAACCCCCTTCGACCGTTAATGAAAGGTATCAATACCCCAGGGCAAGCCCTGGATCCAGGCCGCTTTTGCGGCCTATTCCGCAGCAAGCTGCGGGGTATTTTACCCTTCGTTCTCTGCACTCTCTCGAAAACAGTACCAACAAGTTGGTTCGCTTCACTCGTTCGTTTGAGAATAAAAAACTTGTAATTTCCTCTATTCGGCGTTACTATTCTAAATGCTTCATAATTATACAGTTTTGGGAGGTAGTGGATGAAAACACTCATAAAGAACGGCACAATAGTAACTGCCGGTGATACATTTAAAGCAGATGTCCTTATTGAAGAGGAGAAAATTTCACTTATTGGAAATGATCTGAATTCGGATGGTGCGGAAATAATAGATGCATCAGGTTTGGTTCTTATGCCAGGAGGAATAGATGCCCATACGCATCTTGATATGCCTTTTGGCGGGACAACGACAGCGGATGATTTTTTTACCGGGCAGCGGGCCGCCGCGTTTGGAGGAACTACAACACATATTGACTTTGCTCTGCAGCAGAAGGGGGAAACACTTCTTCAGGGTGTAGAGATGTGGAAGAAGAAAGCCGAAGGAAAAGCAGTTATAGATTACAGTTTCCATATCGCAGTAACCGACCCGGGAGATGCGGTGGTAGAGGAAATAGCAAAGCTACCTGCCGAAGGAATTACAAGTTTAAAGGTTTTTCAGCAGTATAAAGGGCTTTTTATGGTGGATGATACCACGCTGTTTAAAGTTATGCAGGCTGCTAAGAAAGCAGGAGTTCTTGTTATGATTCATTGTGAGAATGGAGATGTGACAGACATTGTTACAAAGCAGCTTATTGCCGCTGGAAAAACAGATGTTAAGTATCATCTGGAAGCCCATCCCCGGGAGATAGAGGCTGAAGCAAGCGGCCGCGCTATTGCGATTGCGGGAGTAACAGGGAGCAAGCTTTATATTGTTCACATGACGTGTGAGGACTCAGTTATGGAACTCGCTCTTGGAAGAGCCAGAGGATATAAAGTAATGGGGGAGACATGTACGCAGTATATGTTTAAATTTGAAGATGATATGCGGGTTCCCGGTTACGAAGGTGCCAAGTGGGCATGCGGACCTCCGGTGCGAACACCGAAGGACGCTGAATTCCTCTGGAAATCACTTGCAAATACGACGCTGCAATTTGTCTCAACCGATCATTGTTCCTTCGATTTTGAAGGAGGCAGGAACGGTGGTAAACCGGGGAAAGAGCTTGGAAAAGAAGGTTTCCATAAAATTCCTAACGGAATTCCCGGAATAGAAGACAGAATGCCGGTTATGTATCACAATGGGGTGAACGGCGGCAGGTATAATATAAACAGATTTGTTGCCATTACTGCTACAAATCCTGCAAAAGCTAATGGTCTGTATCCAAAAAAAGGGACTATAGCCGTCGGCTCAGATGCTGATATTGTCCTATGGGATCTGAATAAAGAGCATACCATTTCCGCAAAAACTCATCATATGAATGTTGACTATAACGCGTACGAAGGAATGAAGGTCAAAGGCTGGCCGGTACGAACTATCCTTCGCGGGAAAAGCATCGTCGTTGATGGACAGTGGAAGCAGGAAAAAGGTGC
>CAYSXD010000112.1:0-7485 GCA_964434925.1 uncultured Spirochaetaceae bacterium | reverse complement strand
TCTTTATTATACCACTGAACGTATTTGCCATTACCGTAACCGCTTAAGGTGCCGTTGGGGTCCAGCTTGCCCGTATGTCCAATAACAGTAAGATCAAAATTTGATTTACGGTAGACATCACTGATCCATGTTGACCAGTCCACAAGCTGTATTTTTACATTCAGTCCTACTTTTGTCAGCATATCCTGATACATCTCTCCTGCTTTTACATGAGGCGGATAGTTTTGCGGCAGGTACATTTTTATTTCAACATTTTTCCCCACACCTGCTTCCGCAAGAAGTTGTTTCGCCTTTTCCGGATTGTAGGGATAGAGATTTGTAAAATCCTTATAGTACGCGTTACCGTAATCCATAAACGTGCCAATAACTTTTCCGCCATTGTATGCCGTGTCAAGGACTTTCTGTTTGTCTATTGCATAGTTAAGAGCCTGACGAACTTTCAGATTGTTAAAAGGGGGTCTACTGCAGTTTATTGCCATGACCATTATAAGGGAAGTAAGGTTTCTGGATAGAGTAATATCCGGAGATTTTTTCAGGAGCGGAATATCATCTTTTCCAACCATATAAATAATATCAAGCTGCCCTGAAAGGAGCCCCTGTATCTGCACGGAGGATTCAGGAATAATATTCATAATGATCTGATTAATCCCGGGCAGCCCTTTCATCCAGTAATCCTGATTTTTGTCAAGAACAATTTTACTGTCTCTGACCCATTCAGTCATTTTATAAGGACCGGTACCTACCGGTTCAGAAGAAAAATCATGCCCTGAATCTATAAGGCTTTTTGGGAGAATTGCACCCCAGCCGGAAGACAGGGAAGCAAGAAACGGTGCATACGGTTTACTGAGGGTAAAAACAACAGTCAGGTCATCCGGTGTTTTTATAGAGGTAATAACATCAAAAGCCTTTTTGTTTGGTGATCCGGTTTTTTTATCAGTGATTCTTTCAAATGTTGCCTTTACATCGGCAGAGGTAAGGATATCGCCGTTATGGAATTTAACCCCCTTTCTTAAATGAAAAGTCCAAACAAGAGAATTACTGGAAACATTCCAGCTTTCTGCCAGTGCGGGAACAATAACGCCCTTCTCGTTTGGTTCTGTAAGAGTATCATAGATACTCTTGTCAACCTGAAAGGTCAATGTTCCCGATGTGGTCTGGGGGTCCAGCGTATCCGGGTTACCGGACAGAGAAAAATTCAGCGACTTTGTTTCCTTCCTGCCACTGGCAAAAGCTCCTCCCAGTACAACCAGCAGAAGTAAAAGAATTATTCCTGCCTTTAACAATTTTTTCATGATGCACTCCTTTTTTTGCGGAATAATTCCGCTAATTTCTATAACAGCCAACCAGATGACTGTCCTTTATAGATATCATTTCAAAAGAACCGGTTTCATGCCCGGGTGTCTGGAAAAACGAAAAGCCGTCAGGTAATTCTGCCGAAAGACTTGCAGCCTTTTCATTCTGTTTATTTTTAGTACCGATATTCATTTTGCCTGGTGACGAAGAGTAAAGTTTCAGTGTATAGGGATGAATCGGTTCTTTTAAGATTTGTTCCGTATCAGCCATTTCAATAAGCCTCCCCTGGTACATAACACCTATCCGATCACTCAGGTAAGAAACCAGATTAAGGTCATGGGAAATGAAAAAATATGTCAGATTGAGCTTTTGTTTAAGATCCATGAGGAGATTAATAATCTGTGCCTGGATAGATACATCCAGGCTGGAAACAGGCTCATCAAGGACAAGCAGCTCCGGTTCCATAGAAAGAGCACGGGCAATAACAATTCGTTGTTTCTGTCCCCCTGAAAATTCATGAGGGAATCTGTTCATGTGGGATGGAGTAATGCCAACGAGATCAAGCAGCTCAGTTATTTTTTCCTTTATCTTATTCTTAGGATGGTTTCTGTTTACAAGGCCTTCCTTCATACTCTGGAAAATCGACATTTTTGGATTCAAAGCGCTGTGAGGGTCCTGAAATACAATCTGCATTTTCTTCCGATAAGGCATAAGCTGCTTACGCGAAAGCCGCTCCAGGTTCTTTCCTTTGTACTGTATATGCCCATGTGATGGAGGATCGAGGAGAAGAATTGACCGGGCAAGGGTTGTTTTACCACAACCGGATTCACCAACGAGGCCGAATACGGTATTTTTCTTAATAGAAAGATTGACATCGTTTACCGCTATGTGCGTGGTGCGTTTTGTTGGTATGATCCCATGTCCGGAAAAAATCTTTGTTACATTCTTTAATTCAAGTATGGTATCCATAATATCCTATCCGTTACCGCAATAATGGCAGGCAGCAAAATGCTTTGTTGTATATTCTTTCATTTCAGGTTCCTTTACGCTGCATAGTTCCTTTGCCAGAGGACACCGCGGGTGGAATGCACAGCCTGTTGGAATATCTTCAGCATCAGGTACTTTCCCCGGTATAGTTACCAGTCTACTCCCCCGTTTGTCCGCGTCCGGTATGGATTGCAGCAGGAGCTGGGTATAGGGATGTACAGGATGAGAAAAAAGCTTGTTTTTCGTTGTGTATTCAATAATTTTTCCTGCATAGATGACAGAAATTCTATCGGAGATATCATGAACAACCCGCAGATCATGAGAAACAAAAAGAACACCCATGGAAAGCTTTTTCCGTAAGCTGAGAATGAGTTCAAGTATTTGAAGCTGAAGGGTGACATCCAGTGCCGTTGTTGGTTCATCAGCAATGAGAAACAAGGGATTGCAGCTGATAGCTATTGCAATCATTGCCCGTTGTTTCATTCCCCCCGACAACTCATGGGGATAACTGTGAAGAACCCTCCTCCCGTTACCCAGCCCAACCGTTCCAAGAATTTCAAGGGCTCTTTTCACGGCAGCTTTTTTATTCATACCAAGATGTAGTTCCAGCACTTCTGTTATTTGTTCTCCTACTTTTAATGTTGGGTTAAGATATTTTGACGGTTCCTGAAAAACCATTGCTATCTTTTTACCACGTATACTTCGCTGTTCCTTTTCGGGGAACACTAAAATATTTTTACCTCCCAGCAGGATCTCTCCATCATTGAACTTTGCCGGAGGAGAAGGAAGAAGCCCCATGACGGCTATTGACGTTACCGTTTTTCCTGAACCGGATTCTCCAACCAGAGCGTGAATCTCCCCCTGCCTGACTGCAAGATTGATTCCCCGCAGTACATGAGCTTCCCTGTCGTTTCGAGTAAAACTTACGTCAAGGTTCTTTATGTTAAGTTCCATCAGTAAATCCTTATTTTTGGATTAAGAATACTGTAGAATATATCCACAAGAAAGTTGGTGAATGAAAAAATGACAGCAATAAAAACTACACCCCCCTGAATAACTGGGAAGTCTCTCTGATAAATAGCATAGAGGAAAAGCCTGCCCAGTCCGGGAAGAGAAAAAACCTGCTCAATAATTATTGCTCCCCCAAGCATATAGCCGAATTGAATACCGGTTACGGTGACAATAGGTATAAGAGCATTTTTAAGGGCATGTTTGTAATAAATCATTTTTTCTGTCAGTCCCTTAGCCCGGGCAGTAATAATATATTCCTTGCTTAATTCATCCACCATGGATGCTCTTGTAAGCCGTAGAATAACAGCCGCACGGGCAAACCCGAGAGCGATTGCCGGTAGAATAAGGTTCTTCAGACTTCCGGAGCCAAAGAGTGGAAATATTGGAAATTTAACTGAAAAAAGTAATAGTAAAATTATTCCAAGCCAGAAACTGGGGAGTGCCATACCTATCTGGGAAAAAACCATACCGGTATAGTCCCAGAAGGACCATCTGTGAACAGCCGACAGGACACCGAGAGGTATTGCGATAAGAATACCCAGAAAGATACCGAGTAATGCAAGGGTAAAAGTAAGAGGAAAGCGCTGCTGTATAAGTTTTTTTACACTCTGGTTGGAAATGAGTGATGTGCCTAAATCTAGTTTTACCAGATTTCCTATCCACCGTATATACTGGGTGGATACCGGTACATCTGTACCGAGCTTTACCCGAATTGCCTGAATTTCTGCATCTGAAGCATCTATCCCGGCAACAACAAGAGCCGGATCTCCCGGGATCACACGTATTACAAAAAATATGATGGTTGATATGATAAAAATAGTTAAAATTAATCTTAGAAACCGTTTGAGAACAAATAAAAGTAAATTCATATATTTAATCTTTACATAAGATAATCCGGATGTCAAGAAAAGTTCGGGTAAGTGTATGTTCGTCAGAAGTTAAAGATACTTTTTTAGTTCTGTAATACTGCCAATAAACCTGCACCCTGAAATTTCTTCCACTCCCTTTTTTCCATAACGGTTAATAATAAGACCTTCCATACCAACTTTACTGCTGCCTACCGCGTCATCGTAGTAATTGTCTCCAATATAGAGGCATTCTTTAGGAGATACTTCCGCTTTTGCAAGGGCATGGTTGAAAATCTCCCGTGAAGGTTTTTCCACCCCTTCTTCCGACGAGATGATGATGGTATCAAAAAAGGGGGTCAACCGATGCCTTTCCAGCAGATTACGGGCACTTTTGTCCCAGTTTGAAATAACTCCCATTTTATAACCCTTTTCTTCCAGATATTGCAGTGTGGGAAGTACATCCGGGAAAAGATGCCACATTTTCAAAGAGTTCGAAAAGCTGCTTTTCCAGTCATGGTAAAACGGACAAAGATCAAGCTGTATCCCGAGCTGATAGGAAAGATGTCCAAAATACCATGGCATGTACGTTCCTTTTCCTTTTCCCAACACTCCCGGGTAGTCTTTCATAAAGAGTTTATCCGTAAGGTGGAAAGCTTCCGCAACAGTAGCTTTTGAGGGGAGAGAAATATCTCTTTTTTCGGCACATTCAATGAATAGTTCTTCTCTTTTCAGGTAGAGAAGGGTATACCCGATATCGAACCAGATATACTTTTTATTTATCATTTTTAATTAATGTCTCCGTTAAGAAATCTATAGGCTGAAACAAGGTACAACTTAGCCGATTCTATTAATTCATCAATCCCCACATACTCATTGGTCTGATGGGGCAGGTGCCGGGGTCCGGGGCCATTCACCAGGCAGGGAATTCCTTTTAAAGCACGAAGATACGTTCCATCAGTTGCTCCCGGTACGCCGTTGTATACAGCTCCTTTACCGGTTACATCCCTGTATGTCTGAGCCGACACCCTTACAATCGGTTCATCTTTTGTCATACTAACGACTGGTTTATCTGCAAGATATTCTATAGTGACATTGAAATCCGGATCATCCCTGCCGAGTTTTTCAAGAATGGTGCTCAGATCACTTTTGATTTTTTTATGATCCTGTCCGGGTATTGTCCGTATATCCATATATGCGAGGGCGGCTCCTGGCATGACGTTGAGCTGCGGCGGTTCCGGTGGAGGAGGGGACTGGATAACGGTAAAGGTCAGTGAAGGCCAGCCGAGGTATTGATCTTCGCCGAAATTTTCTTTCAGAGTATGTTCGTACTCTTCAAAAGCGGTAATTATTCTTGCCAGTCTGGTATTTGGATTTATTCCGGTCAGTGGCATTGCTCCATGAGCCATTTTTCCACGAACGGTAAGTTTTATTCGAAGGGCCCCTTTCATGCTAATACATAACTGGTTTTCTTCAGGTTCTGATACCAGACAGGCATCGACGTTATCCGCATGACCTCTTTTAATAAAATCCTGAATCCCGAGCATAAGATCCTCTTCATCACAGATAATACCAAGGACTATTTTCCCTTTAAATGGTATGCCGGATTTTAGTAGTTTTTTGGCAGTAATAAGGTTTACGGCAACTCCTGCTTTCATATCACATGAGCCCCTGCCGTATATCCTATTGTTAATTATCTCTGCTCCAAAAGGATCATGTTCCCATAACTCCCGTATCCCTTCAGAAACAACATCCGTATGCCCCTCCATCATCAGGACAGGGCCTTCAACTCCTGAATCAATAACAAGAAAAATATTTTCTCTTCCGGGAAGAACTTCATCTATCACCGGTTCCAACCCGATTTCCTTACGTATCCATGCCGCAATAAAGGAAACAACATTTTTCTCCGTATTCCCTGTTTCCGGTCGTATAACGGAGTCAATTTTAATAAGACTCCTGGTAAGTTCAATAAGTTCTTTATCATTAAGTAATGATATGAGTTTTTTTTCAGCTGCTTTAAGCATTTTTCACCTTTTCCATTGTTTTTATAAGGTTGGTTATTGTTTTATTTACAGGTGCATTAAGCCCCAATTCCTTAGCTTCTTTAACAATTGCATTATTTATGAAATTAATTTCAGTTTTACTGCCTCTGTCAAAATCCTGCAGCATCGATGACCTGTTCAGGGCGGTTTTTCGTGCTACATCATATACAACCTGCAGAGGGTCAGGATAACTAAAGTTTATTTTCTTTTTCTTAGCAACTGCAACAGCTTCATCAACAAGATCCTTCATTACTTCCATAATTTCAGGATAATCTAAAAGTTTACCGTTTTCCAGCCCCGTTAACGCTGTAACAGCATTTATTCCAATATTAATAACAAGCTTACTCCAAACGAGATCTGCAATATTCTCTTCTATATGAGTTTCAAATCCGCTTTCTGTAAAAGCGTCAACTACTTTTTCCAGCTTATTATTTCCCTTATCGGACATGCACATATAAGTGGGACCGTTACCGGCATGGCGAATATTCCCCGGTCCCAGGAACGTAGCACCCTGGGAAGTAACGCCCGCGGCAGTCCTTTCTGCTCCAAAGTGGTTCCTGATAATGTCCTCATTCCCCAATCCGTTCTGAAGAGTTAGAGCAATAGTGCCCTGTTTTGCAAATTTAACAAACTGTTTTGCCACAGCATCCGTTGCAGTGGATTTGACAAATAGTATCATTAAATCGGATTCTGAGACATCATCCGGATTGGAAGATGCCCGCGGATGAGTTGTTACTTTTTCTCCAGTTGCAGATTCTTCAATTATAAGCCCCCTGGAATTTATCATATTAACATGGGTCGTATTGATATCGTACAGAACGACATTATTATCAGTCAGCGATAATTTTCCTCCGTACAGGGAGCCCATAGCCCCTGCTCCAATGATTGATATTTTCATGTTTTTATCTGTTCCTTTTTTTGTTTATTTCATCATATCCCGGAATACCATAGGCTGATTCAGCACTTTTTACAGCATTTATAATCGCTTCTGACATCACCTCTGCTCCAATGGCACCAACAATAGTTGGATTACTTTCCACTTCACCGGTTGCCATACAGAATATTGTATCCCCGTCAAACATTGTGTGAATTGGATTTATAACGCGGGCAAATCCGTCATGTGCCATCATGGCAACCTTTGTTGCTTCCGCCTTTGAAAAGTCAGCATTCGTTGCTATGCACCCGATAGTTGTATTCCCGGAAAACGTATTTTTATTCCAATTTAAAGATTTTGAAATAATGTTCATTGTCCCCGCCAGATGTTTTTTCTCTTTTGTAAGAACTCCCGCGATAATTGCTCCGGAAGA
>CAYSXD010000111.1:0-7603 GCA_964434925.1 uncultured Spirochaetaceae bacterium | reverse complement strand
TATTAAGAACAAGCATCCCGTCGAGTGCAGTCCAGCCGTCATCGCTGTAGACAAGAGGGTTAATATCCAGCTGGTTGAAATTCCCTCCAAGCCCGGTAATAAGTTCACCAACTGAAACAATAATTCCAGATAGTTGATCTATATCCATTGTACTTCCTCTGTACCCCTCAAGAACATCAGAAATAGTCAGCTCCCTAAGCATGCGCAGTGCTTCTGCTCTGTTTAACGGAACAAGCCGGAACGTAACATCTTTATACAGTTCGGTTAAAATACCCCCGGCACCTACCATAACAGCAGGACCAAATGTCGGATCAACCAGACCACCGATAATAAATTCAAGTCCGGAAAATTTGTTCATTTTTTCCACAAGAATTCTTTTACCGGGAAATTTTCTCTGCATTGATACAACTGATTCATGATAATTGCTTTTTTTAACATTAAGGACAACACCGCCGGCATCTGTTTTATGAAGTATTGATGAATCACAAACCTTCACAACAACAGGAAAATTGAAAGTTTCCGGGATTTTTACTTCTCCCGGTTCACATAACAATCCCTCGGGTATACGGATTCCCATTGAAGCAAGTAATTTTTTAACTTCCCATTCATCCGGTTTATAAGAGTTTTTCAAAGAGTCAAACCATCGTTTAATCATCGCTTTCTTCTCCCAGATGCCGGATAATCTTTGCTCTTTCTATAAGAAAACGTAAGGCCCGTACAGTCCGGTAAATTGATGAGTAACCAACTACACCTCTTTCATAGAACCTTTTAAGCATCCGGTCTGTATACGGCCCGTACTGGGTAAATACAACAATTGGTTTTTTTTGATGAGCAGCCCTTTCGGCTATAAGATCTATAAGTTTTTCCGTTGCGGCAGGGGGAGAAAAGAAAACTATGCAAATGACTATATCAACTCCCTCATCTCCCAGTACCGCATCAAGCGTCCCGGCATACATATCATCATCAGCGCTTGCCGTTATATCAACCGGATTATGAGAAGACGCGAATGATAAATTCACATCTTTAATCTTCTTTTGAGTAGCCGGAGAAAATATAGCCATTTTTAATTCAGCCCGCGGATATTTCTGTTCCACATAATCTGTACACATAACGCCATAACCGCCGGCAGCCGTTATAATTCCAACCCGGTTTCCCGGTGCCCCGGGAAGCATAGAGAGTGCTTTTGAAGCATCGCATATTTCCTCCTCGTCAAACGCTCTCTGCACACCATACTGATGAAAAGCCCCGTTTACCACTCTGTCAGATCCGGCTAGTTTTCCGGTATGAGAACTCACAGCACTCTGCCCTGAACTCGTCCGACCGGCTTTGAGTACTATAATTGCTTTTTTTCTGGCAATTCCTTTCGCTTTTTCAAGAAATACTTTACCATCGTCAATCGATTCGGCATAAAACGCAAGACAGGAAACCTTTTTATCCTGTCCAAAATATTCCAGAAAATCCGTTTCATTAAGTGCTATTTTATTTCCAAGTCCAACAAATGCTCTCATTCCAAAGCCGGCGTTGCTGGCAAGTCCAAGAGATTCTGTTCCCACAGATCCACTCTGGGTTATAAAAGCTATACTGCCGCCACCGGAAAGAGCTTTATCACCATGTTCTACAAAAATAGTATCAAGTCCTGTTTCCGGTAAAAAAACACCCAGTGAATTCGGCCCGAGTATTTCTATACCGTACTCAGCATGTATTTGCAAAAGCTCATTTTCCAAACGTTTACCATCATCTCCTATTTCTCCAAACCCTCCAGCAACAATTATCACTGCCGGTATACCGTGCTCGGCACATTCCTTAACAACAGGTACCGTTCTTTCAGCGCTAATTGTCGTAATAGCAAGATCTATTTTTTCAGGAAGAGAGGAAACGGAGGTATAGGCCGGAACTCCCATAATTGCAGCCTCTTTTGGATGAACAGGGAAAAGGCGGGCTCCAGAATGCTTCAGCCGTGAAAAAATTATATGACCAACTTTTTCTTTTTTATTTGTCGCTCCAATAACCGTTATCGATTTTGGATAAAAAAACGGATTTAACTTTGCTGTATTACCCATTCTACTCCCCCGCTGCGGATTCTCCCAGTTCTATTGCTCTGAGATTTATTTCAACTATCTTTTTACCTTTCCGTAAAAAGAGCTCCTCTACCGCTTTTTTAATATTTTCATCCTGGAAAGGAAGCTCTTTTGTCAAAGTCCCGACAAGAACCATATTAACCGCCCGGGTTGAACCAGCTTGTTTTGCAAGTTTTTCGGCTTCAATTACCGTTCCTTGCGGGAGAGCTATTATTTTTTCCAGTATGTCATTAATCTCAGGGTAATCAGGTATGTTTAAATATGGTTTGGAGGCAGTAATAAGTTTTCCCTCAGGTTTTAAATATTCAACATAACGGAGACTTTCAAGAGGTTCCATACTCAGAACAATATCGGCACTTCCCAAGGGGATCAAATCACTTTCAATATTTTTTTTTGATATTCGCATATGGGCAACAACAGCTCCCCCACGCTGGGACATACCGTGAACCTCCGACTGTCTTATTTCAAAACCTTCTTTTATTGCTGTAAGTGAAATAACAGCAGCAACAGAAAGGACTCCCTGCCCGCCGACGCCGGCTAAAATTATATCATACGAATCTTTCTTTTCCATGAGGATCACCGTCTCCTTAGTTTTTACCAATAATATGAATACATTCACGCAGCGCTATAATGACTGACAGTCCGTGATACGCTATTTCCTTTTTTATAACTTCAGTATTCTCCGCGTCATTCTTAGGTAAAACTCTTATTTCTTTAAGATGTTCTATTGATACCCCGCAGGCAATGACAATATTTTTAATCCGTGCGGACGTAACTATTGTATCCTGAAAACCTGTCATTGCCGTTGTGCTGTTATCTAAAATAATAAGTGTCATATCTGTATTGGTAGACGCGGCATCTACTAAGCCGGTAATTCCGGAATGAAGGAACGTACCGTCTCCAATAGTTGCAACAACATTCTTTCTTCCTGCCTCACTGGCTCCGCGGGCCATTCCAATAGAAGCACCCATGCATAGAAGCGTTTCAATGGCGGATAAAGGTTCCAGAGCACCAAGCGCATAGCAACCAATATCACTCGTTACTATGCTTTCCGAAAAATCGGCCACTGCGTGATTCAAGGCGGTAAAGCTGTCCGTATGAGGGCAACCTTTACATAACTGGGGAGGACGCCCAGGCAACCCGACTGAAACAGGTTTCAATGTTTCCCTGGAACTCAGGCCGAGAGCCGGTCGAATATTATCAGGATTCAACTCTCCGGAGGGAGGAACCGTTCTGTCCAGCTTTCCCAGTACAGGAATGGAAATTGAAAGAATACTGGTAAGCATCCGCTCAACAAACGGATACCCCTCTTCAATAATAATGAGTTTTTTTACCTGAGAAGCAAGTTTTTTTATTTTTTCTACAGGAACCGGATAAACTCCAATATGAAGATGAGATGGTTTAACAGGAAGATCAGGAAGATTTTCCAGATAATAATTTCCGCCGAGTCCTGTAGTAATAACACCAAAATCTGTGAACGCATTACTAATTTCCAGTTTATTAAAGGACGATTTCTCAGAATATTCTTCAAAAATTTTCTGCTGTTCCAGCAAATCCCGCCAGTTTTTTCGTGACAATGCAGGCAAAGCCATCCATTTGAATTTATTTGCTGCTTTTCCTTTATCACATTTTTCTTTGATGTCTTTACGATGAATTACCGCACGGGAATGGGAAAGACGTGTAACAAGTTTTACCAGTACAGGGATTCTGAATTTTTCCGATAGTTCAAATGCCTCCCTCGTCATATCGTAAACTTCCTGATGATTTCTCGGTTCAAAACACATTATTCCCGCAAAATCGGCATAAAACCGGCTGTCCTGCTCATTCTGGGAGGAATGCATTCCCGGGTCATCACACACGGCAGCAACAAGACCGCCATTAATATCAATAAGAGCTGAGTTAATAAACGCGTCAGCAGCAACATTCAATCCTACATGTTTCATTGTAACAAGAGCTCTTTTACCCGCGTAGGAAACGCCGACTGCTCCTTCATAGGATGTTTTTTCATTTGAACACCAGCGAGCTATAAGTGAGGGGTCCTGCTCTTTCGAGTATTTCTGAAGATACTCGATAATTTCCGTGGATGGAGTTCCCGGATACCCATAGGCAACAGATACTCCCGCGTCTATCGCTCCAAGCGCAAGGGCTTCATCTCCTAAAACCAATACTTCCAACATTTACTACCTCTTATTTTAAAATAACACTCGTCTTATTTATTTTTTATACTTATTTTCTACGTAAGTCAAGTTGTTTATCCATATTTTCAATGGCAAATATACTATTTATCTTTATTTTCTATATATCATGGATCGATGGGTATTAACGTGGAATTTTTAACGGTATTCAAACTGAACAGGGTCTGGACTTTGCCAATTCCTTCCAGCCGCGCAAGCTTACCGAGTGCGAAATCTCTATATTGTGCTATATCACCGGCAACAACTTTAAGAAGAAAATCTTTGTCGCCGGCAACATGATGGCATTCAAGTACTTCGGGAAACGAAACTATTTCCCTGGTAAAAGATTCAATTGATGAAGCCGTATGAATAGCAAGAGAAACTTCGACAAAAACGGTAATATCCCTGCCCACTTTCTCCTGATTAACCAGGCAGACATATTTTCTTATAACGCCTGCTGTTTCAAGTTTCTTTACTCTCTCCAGTGTGCTTGCAGGTGCAAGCCCCACCTTCTTTGCCAGGTCGGCATTGGTAATTGATCCGTCTTTCTGAAGGATTATCAGTATTTTTTTATTAATTTTATCCAGTTTAATCATTTTTTCCTTTAAATTCAGTGTATAATAGGTTCCATTCATTTGCAAGAAAAATTTAATGCCTTTGTTATTTTCGTAGTTGTTATTCGTTGAAATCAATTTCTCTTGACATGATTTCAAACTGCCGATATTCTATAACTCCTGTGGGGGTGTAGCTCAGTTGGCTAGAGCGCTTGAATGGCATTCACGAGGTCATGGGTTCGATTCCCACCACCTCCACTTAGGGATATTTCTGTTTATCAGGAGTATCCTTTTTTATTGCCCCGTAACATGTAAAAAATAAACTAAAATTTCAGTAGTGCCAGGAATCAATAAGGTGTATAATGAATAAATAATTATACAGGAGGAATTACTATGAAATTGGAATTGGCAGTTGGCCGAACTTTGAATGTTTCTGATATTGACTCAATAAATTCAGCTCTTGAAAGTTTAGATGAAGACAACGATCATGCCATTCTTGGAGATGATGATTATATACAAACTGCATGGACAGGAAAAGGATTGTTTCTTGTTGAATACAGAGATGGAACCGGGTATTTCCGAAGTAAAAACGAAGAGCTTCAGTTACCTCTGGTAAAACAGTTGTTTGAAGGATTTTTCAATGGAAACAGTGACTGGAAAAATCTCATACAATGGTCATTGGAAACTGATGCGGGAGCTGATGAATCAAAAAACAGCTCCACAAATAGTTCCGGTAATTTTAAGATTGATATTGCCGAACAACTAAAAAGAGACGCACTACACTGGGGGAAAAGAAAACTAAGGAAATTTCTCAAATTCTGACCCGCTATATAAAGAAGACAGGAGAATCATTACCAGTCTGATAAATTATGATTAAAAGCATTGAGGCTGCTGAATAGTAAGAGAACCATCATGAATATTTTATACTATCATTCTATTATAACCTCCGCACTATTTTCTCTTTTTCTTGGAAGTTACGCGCTTTTTTCCCAGAAATATTCACATCTCAATCAGAGTTTTTTTCGTCTGGCAATAATTCTCTTTTTTATTTCCGTTTCAACATATTTTGCAGTAACGACAAAAACAGCGCTATCCAGCAGAACCATACTCACCTACTCTTCTCTTTTCTGGTTTTTATTTCCGTTTGTTTTTATCAAATTCATTCTGGCCCTGACAGGTAGAAGAAGGAGTTTCATTGACAAAAGTATAACGTTATCATTTGCCTTTCCACTGTTACTCTATTTAATAACAATTTTTTCAGGTAGTTTATTTTTACCTTTCAACAGTACTCCTTTTGGATGGTCATATCTGTTCAATAATTCTTCACTTTTATTTATTTCTATCTTTATTTATTATTTCCTTTTTATTTCCGGTAGTTTAATTATTTTGTTTTTTTGGGGAAACCGGAATAAAGGCTCTATCAGATACAACCAATCAAAAATAATATTATTTTCAACATTATTGGTTTCTTTTCTTCTTCTCTTATACAGACCGATAATAAAGTACTTATTTGGAGTATATACCCCTCCGCTCTTTCCGGTTTTTCTTAATATCTGGCTTGGTGCTCTGGCTTATACGATATTTAGATTTCACCTCATTGTGAATACCCCTCTTGTACTTAAGGACCTCATCCTTTCTCATATAGAAGACCTTATAATTATCCATGATGAGGAAGGTACAATAACGTATATAAATAAAAGGGTGGAACAGTTAACAGGATATAATAATAAGGAAATCCTGGATAATCGTATTACACTGCTACTGCCGGTACTTACTCAAACCAACTCATTACCTGTTGAAAGTATACTTGAAACTAAGACGGGAAGCAAAATTCCCATCAGAATATCCCGTAATTCTTTCCGGGATTCAAAAGGCTGCATTCTTAGCTATATTATTACAGCGTCAGATATACGTATTATGAAAACTTTGCAAAATCAAATTTCTCAGAAAGAAAAAACAATGCTGCAGCTGGCGGAATCTGAGAAAAAGTTTTCCAAAGTATTTACTGCTTCACCTGCCGGACTCGTTTTTTTTCATTTAAAAAAAGGTTTGGTTCTGGAAATAAATAATTCGGCGCTTGTTATTGCCGGGTATACAAAAGAGGAGCTATCACACATAAATCAATTTCTAAAACGAATCCTTGTGAACAACTCTGCTAATCGTCTTTTAGTACATGACATAATTAATAAACATATTATTACAAGCAGGATCTGCAAAATCAGGACTAAAAACAACACCATAAAAACACTTCTTATCTCAGCTGAAAATTTAAATCTGGATGAAGAGCCGTGTTTGCTCATTGCGTGCAGTGATATTACTGAGGTGGAAAAAATAAAACAGCAACTTCTTCGTAAACAAAAGATGGAATCCATCGGTGAACTGGCTGGAGGAATTGCCCACGATTTTAATAATATGCTGACTGTTATCAATGGCAATATATCGCTTGCTCTGGCAGATATTAAAGATAAGGAAATACGTTCCACTCTTTTTGATTCTCTTAAAGCCAGTAAAAATGCATCACTTCTTACTTCCCAGCTACTGTCTTTTTCAAGGGGCAAAGATTCAGATAAGACTTTGCTGGACTTTCATGAAATAATTTCAAGTTCCGCATCTATAGCATTTTCAGGAAAGAAAAACAATTATAATTTTTACCCGGACGCTGAATTATTTATGGTTAATGGTAATAAAAATCAATTACAGCAAATATTTATTAATCTGTTTATCAATGCACTTCAGGCTTCGAAAGGAGACGGGGAAATAACTGTTTCCACACGAAATGACTCTGCAGGAAGAAATA
>CAYSXD010000110.1:0-7714 GCA_964434925.1 uncultured Spirochaetaceae bacterium | reverse complement strand
CGAACTATCTATACTTATCCCTAAAGCCCGGGCAATGTTGATTTGCTGTTTAGTGACAGGAAAGCCTTTTGAAATGATTTTATCACCCTTTACTATTTTCGCGGTAACCGGTGTAATCTCATTTTTAACTTTACCGAGAAAAACATTTGTTTGAATCGGATCATAAAAAATATTTTCCCGTATAAAATTCCTAACAAGCAGGTGTATGGCATACTTTTCTTTTTCCGGAAAATTTTGATACATAAGATTATCTTCTATTGCTTTATCCACATTAGAAAGTGTGAGCAATTTTGATACTTCTTGTTCGGTATAGACTCTACGACCGCTTTCCCAATGCCAAATTCTAATAAAATCTGTTGATGATAGTTTAAGATCTACCGGAATTTTAACAATTCCTTTTATAAGAAGTTTTTCCAGTACAGTGGAAACAGCCGGAATTACTATAGAGGGGTCAACTTTTGTAAGAAGAAAATCCAGTTCAATAGTACTTACCCGGCCTTCCAGTTTTTTAAGCATTTCTGTGTTTTTCGTTTTTTTTTCGGTTACAGAAATGTATTCAGTGGAAAATTGTTCAAATTCACTGTTTACTTTCAAAACTGCCTGATCATCATACTTAAAAACTTTTAAGACTGATGCGGTTTTTTTATCACGAAGTATTTTTGTTGCCGCCTGATCAATATAGGTAAAATCTTTTATCGCGATAAAATCTCTCGCTGCTCTTTCTCCAACGGAAAAACCGGCCAGACGTAGCCTGCTTATAAAAAAACCACCGTACATACTGTACGATACCATGAGGAAAATCAGGATAAAAGAGATACCTATGGCAATGGTGAGATACTTATTTTGAGAAAAGTAAGCATCTATTATTCCCCGAAAGGAAAAACGTTCCTTATATTTATTTTTCTCTCTCATACGCGTCAACTATTTCTCTCACCAATGGATTTCTTACAACATCCCGAGAGGTAAAGTAGGTAAAGTGGATTCCATCAATAGTATTGAGAAGCTTTGCGGCATGTATAAGTCCTGAAACATTCTTACCCGGCAAATCTATCTGAGTAATATCACCGGTAATAATTGCTTTCGATCCCTCCCCCAACCGTGTTAAGAACATCTTCATTTGTTCTCTTGTTGTATTTTGTGCTTCGTCAAGAATAATATAACTGTTTTTTAAACTTCTTCCTCTCATGTACGCAAGTGGTGCAATTTCAATAACTCTGTTCTCTTCAAGCTTTGTAATTGCTTTATATGGCAAAAGTGAATCCATTGCATCATAAAGAGGACGTAGATACGGGCTGATTTTTTGGGTAAGGTCCCCCGGTAGGAAACCAAGGCTTTCGCCCGCTTCAACAACGGGCCGGGTGAGCACGAGTTTTTTCTTTTTTTTCTCCAGAATTTCTTTTAACGCGTGAGCAATGGCCAGATATGTTTTACCTGTTCCCGCCGGTCCAATCCCAAAAATAATATCGTAATTAAACATCCCCCTGATATATTGTGCCTGATTGTGATTCTTTGGAAATATTTTTAAACTTTTTGGAATAGTTATATGATTCTCTTTTAAAAGATCAACAGTATCTGCATTCTCTCCCAACGCTGTAATAAGAGTTCTGATAAGGTGAGTGTCCGGTTCATGACCCTCTCTGGAATGTTCAGTCAATTCTTCAATAAGTCTGCGAAAAAGTTCATGTTTCTGTATATCTCCGCTGTTGAGTATGAGCTCATTTCCCCGTGCATAAACCTCAACACCCAACATATCCTGAATTTCCCGTAAAATAATATCATTAGCACCGCAAATTTCACGCAGGAGCTGTTCATCCTCCAGCGCTATTGTGAACGTTTTACTCAAATTTACTCCTCACAGGTAGTTTAGCTATCAATTCCAGTATACGTCAAGTGCAAAGTCTAGAAAGTAACCTCTTCATTTGAAATATCAATTTCCTTTTTTATTTCCGGTATTGGTTTCCAGGTCAGATAAAGTGAAACATTACTACGCCACTGATATTCCTTACTTATATCGGATAAGGATACTATTTCGGGTTTACCGGTATATTTCAGTGTAAGGTCCCAGTCTCCAAGATGATGAACGGCGTTAATCTCCAATAGATTAAGGTTGAAATTTGAAGCTATTCTGTCATTTTTATTAAAAAAATTGAAAGATTTAAGAAAATCAGTGAAAGGATTTATTGTCTCGGAAAGTCCGATTTCTTCTGAAAGAGAAGGAAAATACCGATACATTGCCCGGTTAACTGATTCCGATTTAAATTGCAATTCCAGAAATTCAGCAATTGAAAAGGAAAAACCAAGATTAAAATTAAAAGCGGTATCCGTAGGTTTAAGTATATTCATTGACCAGGAAGAGGTAACATTCGCATTCAACCTTATTCTGTTTTTCCAGAATGGGTCGGGATTATACGTATATTTTAAACCAAAAGCCATTTGTGTGGGTTGAAATTTCTCAACAGAATCAGGATTCCAGCCTGTTACCGGATTAAATGTATAGCCATACGTTTTTTTCATCGAGAAGGATGAAGTAAATACACCCGCGTTAAGCGTGGTCACACTGTTCTCCGGATTGTTATGAGTAAGATCATAGGTAAACAACTCTTTAAAAGTCAATGGGAAACTCTCAGGCTGCAGATTAAGATCGGTGGTGCTTACGTTTTCGAAAATATTATAATCCATCGTAACTGTCTGGGAAATGTACCCTAAGCCGTTAAAAGAATACTTTCCCGATACAAGAAGCGGATCAATATCCCAGGTATCTGTATTTTTATTTTTTTTGAATCCCGTAGAAATTTTTGTATTAAAATTCCCCCATGAATTTATTATTGCCGGATATATTTCCGGATCATATGGTGGAAGTATCATTTTGACAGCGACGGAATGGCTGTTTTGATAGGGTTTATAAACGGCTGACAGCGTTACCTGGTGGTTTTTTATACTTTGGGTATCCCAGCGTGCATAGGTATTGTCAAACGATACATTGTTTTGATTGTAGGCATGATTAAATAAGAGACTGGTAATAGTATAGTTTATAAAGGATTCGGAAAAAGGTTGATTCATAAGGAGAGGGTAACTTTTAATAACTGTGGTATTGGTAAATGAGTAAGAATCATTTACTTTATCCTGATTAGTAAAGATATTCCAATCTCCGGCAAATGAATCCGAAGGAGAAAAATGATTTAGATAGTTTGTCTTAAAATCAACTTTTGTATTAAGAGTGAAAAGTTTATCGGAGACTGACAGAGCATACAACATTGTGGCAGTATCCTGAAAAGATACAACAGAATAATCAGGAACTGTTTCTGTTAAATCCGGATCCAGAGGTACAGTACTGTTTAAAATTGAACTCATGGTTAAATGAGGAATGACAGAGTAGCTTAAGGTGTGAGAAATACCTCCATACTGATAACTGACGGGCAGAGGTATATCCGGGGAAATATCCGGTGGAATAATAGCATCTTCACTTTTGTTGGATTGTTCATGTTGGCTCTTTTCCCATGGAGAAATCATATCTTTTTGATAAATATTCTCCGGTTCTTTTTTCTTTATCGTATTGAAGGAAAATAATGTCCCCTTTAACGTAGCGGAAAAATCCGGATAAACTATATGCTGAGGATAATAAAACTTCAGTGGAACTATCGGCGTGTTACTGTACGGTACATCATTACTGAGAAATGATACACCGAAATTTAATTTATCCAGGGAAGCTGTTTGTACGAGTGGTTGTGTGTGTTTTGTATCCACTCTTCCTGACATCGTTGCATTCCAGGAAAGATTATTAAGAGTAGAGAGAGGAGTATTTGATGATTCCCCGGCTGTATTACTTTGAGAAATTCCTTTAGTCAGAGATTGAAAATCAAAATCTTCTTTTCTGTTGAAAAAGTCTGATTTAAAGGCAGGATCGGAATAGAAGGGTAACGCCAGTATAAAATTCATTGCATTATACTTTGCTTTTAATCCCAGATCAAATCCGAATCTAAAAGGGATTTCTTTTCCAAAGGAATATGATTTTTCCCACAAAGATTGATAGTTATTATTTGAAAAGTATGGGGTATAACCATATACGGGATCTTCATATATTGAACGGGTAAATCCCACTCCGCCAAAAACAGTTAAAGATTTTATCATTCCTATATTTTGAAAGGAACCATCAAGACCGGCAAGAAATCCCTTTCGGGTATAATAATCAGCCATAAGTTTAAGAGAGGATGATCCTTCGGGAAGGGGAATCGAAGTTTTACGCAGAAAAAGTCCATCTCTTTTTAACAACGTGTCTCCCTCTGATGAACCACTTTGTAAAAATGATAATGTGTTCTGTGAATTATCAGGTTTTTGACCAATAAGATAGGTGGTGGTATTGATAAAATACCCGTTTTTGTTATCTATACCGTAGATTGGATGAAAGATAAGTTTATCTCCCGGCATAAAAAGGAAGGGGAAAGCAAATACGGGAATTCTTCCTACATAAAGTACGGGATTTTTAATAGCCCATTCTCCCGGATTGAGTACCCATATTTTATCAGCTGTCAGATGATACGGCGGGTTTTTTCCTTTTTTTGATGATATTTCTCCTTTAACAAGAATAACTTTATCACCTTTTTTCCGATATATCTCCTTACCGGAGAAATAGAAAAATACATCACTGCCGTTTATCTTTTTCTTTTTTTCCGAAATACCCTTAAAAAACATACCTTCCCATGATTCAACGTTAAACGTAAGGCTGTCTCCGTAAAAGAATTGGGTGTTACCATTGTGCTGTATGCTGTATGTAATGGACCCTTCGGCGGTTATTGTCTTTTCTGATTGATTAAAAATTATTTTATCAGCATAAATATCATGTGTTGTTTTGTTCTTGTTATCGGACATTTCAAGATGTACATTGCCGGAAATGATTATATATTTTTCATTAATTTCATCAATTTTAATATTTTGAAGTTCTTTCGCTGATTCAATAAGAATGAGATTCCCTTTTTTTAACGGTGTTCCGGGTTTCTTTTTAATTGAATAGTATTGATAAAGGCTCTTCCTTATTTCTTTTTTTGTGCCGGTAACCGGCAGACCAAGTCCATGTGCCCATGCATAAAGTTCATAATAAGTTGCTGTGTCGATATCCGCTTTCATGGTAACTGCCAGTAGATTCCTATTCCCGGTATCTGAATTTTCCGCCAGAACTATTGTTGGAATAACAGGCATGAGAAAAGTAAGGGCAAGAAGAAAATACTTCAGCACATTACACTCCACTACTTTTCTGTAAATAAAACCCGGTATATGAATCTTTGCATCTGGTGATGTTTTCGGGTGTTCCGGAAGCGACAATAGTCCCCCCCTCTTCTCCGCCTTCCGGTCCAAGGTCAATAATATAATCAGCCTGTTTTATAACATCCAGATTATGTTCTATAAGAACAACGGTATTCCCCGTATCGGCAAGTCTGTTTAAAACTTCCATAAGCTTTTTTACATCTGCAAAATGGAGCCCTGTTGTTGGTTCATCCAGTATATAAAAGGTTTTTCCGGTACTTCTTTTTGATAATTCAAGACTGAGTTTTACTCTTTGAGCTTCACCTCCTGACAGCGTAAGAGCGGACTGTCCCAGCTTCACATATCCCAGTCCTACAGAAACAAGGGTATCAAGTTTTCTTTTAACAGAAGGTATTTTATTAAAGAATTCAGCGGCTTCTTCAATCGTCATTTCAAGAACTTCATGGATGTTTTTACCGCGAAAGCGAATATCAAGTGTTTCATTATTAAATCGCTTTCCCCCGCATACTTCACAGGTTATGTAAACATCAGGAAGGAAATGCATCTCTATTCTGATTGTTCCGTCACCACTGCAGTTCTCACACCGTCCGCCTTTTACATTAAAAGAAAACCGGCCCGGTTTATAACCACGTGCTTTTGATTCAGGCAAAGTTGAAAACAACTCGCGTATGGGGGTAAAAAGCCCCACGTATGTGGCAGGGTTTGAACGGGGTGTCCTCCCAATGGGACTCTGATCTATATTAATAACTTTGTCTATATTTTCTATTCCGGTAACAGAATCAAAATCCCCCTCATGCCTCCTCTTTTTTCCTATCCTGTTCATAAGAATCGGATACACTAAATCGCCAAGCAAGGTAGATTTTCCGGAACCCGATACACCAGTTATTACAATTAGTTTCCCTAAGGGAAAACGTACGGTGATATTTTTTAGATTATGTTCCCGCGCGCCCTTTATTTCTATAAAAAAGCCATTACCCTCACGGTGCTCCGTCGGTACAGGAATAATAATTTCACCATTCAGGTATTTCCCGGTAATACTTTTTTTGTTTTTTACTATCTGTGACAGAGTGCCACGGGCTATAATTTCTCCGCCATGTACACCGGCTCCCGGGCCCAGATCAACAATATAGTCCGCAGCTCTAAGCGTCATCTCATCATGTTCCACAACAATCAGAGTGTTTCCAATATCCCTCAAATGCTGCAGAGTTTCGATCAGACGATTATTATCTCTCTGATGAAGGCCTATTGTCGGTTCATCGAGAATATACAGGACACCAACCAGAGAAGAACCTATCTGAGTAGCCAGACGAATTCGCTGTGCCTCCCCGCCGGAGAGTGTTGCCGCTTTGCGTTCAAGAGTCAGATACCCAAGTCCGACATTTTTAAGAAAAGAAAGTCGTGCTGTAATTTCTTTCATTATTTGATGAGAAATTGTTTTTTCTGTTTCTGTCAGTTCCAGAGAATTAAAAAAATTGATGGAGGAATCTATTGGTAATAATGTTGCCTGGTAAATAGTAATATCTCCAACGGTAACGGCCAGGCTTTCATTTCGAAGCCGTTTGCCGTTACAACGGGAGCACTTTTTTGTTGACATATACTTCTCCAGCCATACCTTAATTCCGTCTGAATTTGTTTCAAGATATCTTCTTTTCAACTCATTCAGATGCCCCTTATATTTGGCTCGATACTGATACTTTCCTGATCCCGATTTATTTTCATACAGCACTTCTATTTCATCCGGTGAACCATAGAGAATTATTTTAATAATTTTTTCCGGGAGTTTGTTGATAGGTGTATTAAGACTAAAATGATAATATTTTGCAAGCGATTCAAACCAGCTTCGCTGCCACGCAGCCTGGGGATTAATAGTTGCTATTCCCCCGTTATTAAAAGAAAGTGTTCTATCGGGAATAACCAGATCCGGATCAAATTCAAGAGTCTGTCCAAGCCCGGAACATTCAGGGCATGCTCCATAGGGATTATTAAACGAAAAAAGACGAGGCTGGAGTTCAGGCATGCTAAAACCGCATTCATAGCAGGAATTTTTTTTTGAAAAAAAATGTTCTTCTCCAGTATCTATATTTACCGAGATCATATTACCATCCGCTATCGAAAGGGCCGTTTCAACTGATTCAGCCAGTCGTTTTCTCTTAACGGGATTTATTTTTATCCTGGATATAACAATCTCAATTGTATGCTTTTTTTTCCGGTCCAGGGCAACCGTATCATCTGTCAGCGAAATAATTTCGCCGTTAATTCGTGCACGGATAAACCCTGATTGCAGAGCATCCTGTAAAATTTTTACATGTTCGCCTTTTTTCCCTTTTATAACAGGTGCCAGGATCATTATACGGGAACCTTCCTGAAAATCAGAGAGAGTCGCGATAATCTGATCAACAGACTGTTCCTTAATTTGTTTGCCGCAGACAGGACAGTGGGCAATACCAATTCGAGC
>CAYSXD010000109.1:0-7752 GCA_964434925.1 uncultured Spirochaetaceae bacterium | reverse complement strand
GATAAGAAATGAAACTACTCAGTAATATTTTTATTTTCTTTTTACTTATTTCCTGTGTTTCAGGGGGAAATAGAAAGGACCTTTATGTTAAACCTGTTAAACAAATTACCTATGAGCGAATACAGAATTCAATTCTTAAGGGGAACGTTCCTCTTGCTCTTGAATTAACTTCAGCAGCCGAGAGGACAGCGGATATACTCACTCAGAAACAGATAAACACACTAAAAAAACAGGCGGTTTCAAAATATAATGATCTGTTTTTGCGTGCATTATCCGGGAAAGACTATTTTGAAGCATATAAATTACTTTTCTCCGCTCAAAATGCTGAAATCACTCTGCCTGCAGCAGCGGGTTTTACAAAGAATTCCCTTATAGAAAAACTTGTTTTTTCAGGAAATTCTTCATTAACGGGAATTGCAAGGTTACTGTACGCAAAAAAATACTTTGATCTTTCGGTAATGGATGATGCTCTCCTGAAAAAGATTATTACTCTGAGTAAAAAGGAAGGCGATTCCGGGACACTGAAATTCTTTCTTCCGGAACTAAAAAAAAGATCTCTGCACTGTGATCCGGAATGTGAGTCTCTTCTTAATAAAAAATATTCAAGTATGGATCTGATAAAGGGCGTGGTAACAATTTGGGTAAACAGGGGAATGAAAATAGAAAACGGAGCCGGCATTCCTGACAGGGTAATCGGTAGTGGTTTTTTTATAGACAGACAAGGTTATCTTCTTACGAACTATCATGTTATTGAAAGTCAAGTCGACCCTGAATATGAGGGGTATTCCCGCCTGTATATTAAACTTTCAGGGAATGAAAAGGAACGGATACCGGCAAAAGTTATTGGTTGGGATAAAATATTTGATATTGCACTATTAAAAGTTTCAGTCAAACCAAAAACTATTTTCTATTTTGGCAGCCAAAGGAAATATAGCCCCGGTACACCGATTATTGCTATAGGATCTCCCGGTGGTCTGGAGAATTCAATTACTTCAGGGATTATTTCCGCTGAAGGGAGAAAATTTTTTCAGATGGGAACGGCATTGCAAGTGGATGTTCCGGTAAATCATGGAAATAGCGGAGGACCGCTTCTTGATAAAGATAATAATCTTGTTGGGGTGGTTTTTGCCGGAATAGAGCAATTTGAAGGGGTGAACTTTGCCATTCCGGAATATTACGTTGCCAATCTTCTCCCCGAACTTTACCGGGGAGGGAAGATTCAGCATCCATTTCTGGGTATGGTTCTGTATGAGGAAAAAGACGGCCTTTTGATAACGTACGTGACTCCCGGCAGCTCAGCTGATGTAGCAGGTATTAAGGCCGGTGATCGGCTTCTTTCTTTCAATGGTGAAGCATTGCACACTATTGATCAGGTCCATAATATGTTTTTCGGCTTTGATCCTAATGAGATTATTAAAGGTGTATGGACGCATGATAAGCATATTCAGACAGGACTTCTTGCTTTAACAGTACGACCGGATCTGCCCGTCAAAAATGCGTATGACAAAGATCTGTATGAAAATTTATTTTTACCTCTTTTCGGGATGAAGGTTAATCAGGTTTCATCCGGAATCTTCTCCAGAGATTATATTATAACGGATATCCTGGAAGGATCACCAGCTGATAACGCCGGGTTATCCAGGAATGATCCGTTTTCCCTGCAAAAAATTAAGGCTGATGATAAAAATAATATTTTGCAGATTCAGATAAGAATAAAAAAACGAAAATCTGGTTTTCTTGAAGGTGGATTGCTTCTTCAGGCTTATATGGAAATAAATAGTTTTATTTAAAATGTACTTAAATAGTGAAGATGATAAAGCTATAAAGATCCTCGTTGTTGAAGATGAACGGATCGTAGCACTTGATATTACTCGTACTTTACAAAAACTTGGGTTTTCACCTTTAAAGGCAGTCTCAACAGGAGAAAACGCGCTGAGGTCAGTGCGGGAACATACACCCGACCTTGTTATTCTTGATATAAAGCTTCAGGGAAAAATGGATGGTATTGAAACAGCGGAAAAAATTAGACAATTGCGATCAATTCCATATATTTTTTACTCAGCTTTCAGTGACAGGATTACACTTGAACGTGTAAAGAAAACAGAACCGTATGGTTACATCTTAAAAAGCTCTAATAGTATAGATTTGTATACTACTATAAAAATGGCAATTCAGCGGTTTACAATCGAGAAAGAAAACCATAAAAGAGAAGAACTTCTATCAGTTACAATGAAAAGTATAACTGACGCAGTTGTTGGTCTGAATAAAGCAGGTGGAATAGTATTATGGAACAAGGGAGCGGAAAATATTTTTCTCTGGAGTGAGCCGGAAATATTGGGAATGAATATAGCGTTTCTTATTCCTGATTATATACCCAATGAGTTTCCTGAGATTATAGAAGAGATGAGTGTGACCGGAAGCGGGAGTAATTTTGAATCTATTTTTAAAAAGAAAGATAACACTATCGTAAGCGGTCTGGTAACTGTTTCTCCTGTACATGAATATAATGGAGCATTTGATGGGCTGTCTCTGGTCATTAAGGATATCAGTGAAAGAAAAAATCTGGAAAAACAAATTATCGATGTCCTGGAAGAGGAACGATTTCGAATAGGCCGGGAACTGCATGACAATCTCGGTCAGTATCTGACAGGTATCCTTTTAAAGCTGAAGGCTCTCGAAAATTCCTTAACCCGGAAAAAATTTAAAAAAGAAACTGAACTTGTTTTACGCATTGCCTCGTATGTCAAAATATCTCTTGAAAAAACAAGAGAAATATCCAGAGGCCTTGTTCCATCAGGTCTGGAGAAAGTGAGCCTGATAGATGCTTTGAATTCTCTTGCTTTATCATATGAAGATATTCAAAATATTCAGATAACCTGTCGGTCTTCAATAGATGAAGATATTATAGATTATAGAATTATTGCTCAGCTGTATCATATATCTCAGGAAGCAATTACGAACGCGGTCAGGCATTCGGGTTGTACTGATATTATTATGGATCTCAGTTGTGATGAAACTGAAGTTATTATGAAAGTTATTGATAATGGAAAAGGTATCGGTTCGGTTAAAGGTAATGGACTGGGTTTGAGAATAATGAAGTACCGGGCGGATATTATTCATGGACGCCTTCATATTTACAAATCCGTAAGAGGCGGGACAACTGTTTCATGCAGTATTCCGAAAGCTGTTTTAAAGGAAAAATTATGAAACATAAAATTATTATAGTTGAAGATCATCCAATAGTCCGAAAGGGCTTTATCATGCTGATTAATCAGGAAAATGATATGAA
Organism: uncultured Spirochaetaceae bacterium; assembly: GCA_964434925.1. Taxonomy (GTDB): domain Bacteria; phylum Spirochaetota; class Spirochaetia; order B11-G9; family B11-G9; genus S145-15. The sequence goes on along the minus strand of CAYSXD010000109.1, from coordinate 4,463 downwards.
TGTAGTTGGTGAAGCGGACGGGGTCCGTAGTGCGATTCAGCTAATTAACACAACACAGGCGGACCTGATGCTTATTGATCTCTCTTTACATGATGGTAACGGTATTGAATTGATAAAAAACGTAAAGAATCTCAGGCCTGAGCTTCCTGTCCTTGTTGTTTCTCTGCATGAAGAGAATGTCTACGCTGAAAGAGCTATAAGAGCAGGAGCCGGCGGGTACATTATGAAAAGTGAAGCAACGGAAAATATACTTACCGCGATCCGGGAGGTATTGAACGGAAATTTATATGTAAGCGATACGATGAAAGCCTATTTTTTAAATAAACTGACAGGTTCTGGAATGTCATCATCTTCTTTTACTGATGCGCTTAGTGACAGGGAGCTTGAGGTTTTTCAATGTATAGGAGACGGCAAAAAAACAAAAGAAATAGCAGCTTTGTTAAATCTAAGCGTTAAAACTGTCGAAACGTACAAAGCACATATAAAAACAAAAATGGGAATAAAGGATTCGACGGATTTAATACGTCGTGCCGTTGAATGGAAAGTACTTGACAGCTGATTGATGTAAATTGAGCCTTACTGTATAGTGGCTGTATGAATGTACCGGAAAATAGAATAAGAAACTTTTGTATTATAGCTCATATAGATCATGGCAAGTCGACTCTTTCCGATAGGTTTATAGAAAAAGCAAAAATAATTGAACAGCGAAAATTTCAAAACCAGCTTCTTGACAATATGGATATTGAACGTGAGAGAGGTATCACAATAAAATCCCAGGCGGTTACCATACCTTATTTTGATAAAAATAATACGGAATACGTTTTGAATCTTGTTGATACTCCAGGGCACGTTGATTTTTCATATGAAGTATCACGTGCCATATCTTCCTGTGAGGGAGCGCTGCTTCTCATTGATGCAAGCCAGGGAGTAGAAGCCCAAACGCTGGCAAACATGTATATGGCTATTGAACATGATCTTGAGATAATTCCTGTTATAAACAAGATTGATCTTCCCAGCGCAAACATTCCTTTTGTAAAACAACAGATTGATAATGAACTTGGCCTGGACTCAGAAAGTGCCATTCTCGTTTCTGCCAAAACAGGCGAAGGCATTGATGAACTTATCGAAGCCCTGGTTGCTTTTATTCCTCCGCCGCATGGTTCTTTGGACGCTCCGTTGAAGGCACTTATTTTTGATTCTCACTATGACCCCTATCGCGGGGTAATTATTCATATACGTGTTTTTGAAGGAACTCTCAAACCGGGGGATATAATAAAATTCTTTTTTTCAAATACAGCCTATAAAGTAGAGGAAACTGGAATATTCCGTATTGAGTTGAAAAAAACTTCTTCTCTGTCTGCCGGGGATGTCGGATATATTATCGCGGGAATCAAGACAATATCTGATATCCGGGTAGGTGATACGGTAACCCTGGAAAATAATCCCTGTAGTGCGGCCCTGGAAGGGTTTAAGGAAGTTAAGCCGGTAGTATTCTCGTCTATATATCCTGTTAACTCAGAGGACTATAAAGAGCTTTTTGACAGTATAGAGAGACTAAAACTGAATGACGCGTCTCTCGTTTATGAAAAAGATTCTTCTGCCGCGTTAGGATTTGGGTTTCGTTGCGGTTTTCTCGGACTTCTTCACCTTGAGGTGGTGCAGGAAAGGCTTGAAAGGGAATTTGGATTATCCATTGTTTTTACTTCTCCATCAGTCAGATATCATATACATCTGAATGATGGAAATGACTACTTTATCGATAATCCTCTGGAATATCCTGACCAGATGAAAGTGAGTTTTGTTGAAGAACCGTATATTAAAGCAACACTCATTACCCCCTCGGAATATGTCGGCAATATTATTAACCTCTGTCTTGAGAAAAGGGGTATTCAGGAATCTCTTCATTATCTTGACGAAAAAAGAGTAGAACTGATCTATGAGATGCCGCTTGCGGAAGTACTGTTTGATTTTTATGATAGATTGAAATCGGTAAGCAGAGGGTATGCCTCCTTCGATTATGAATTAACGGCTTTTAAAACAACTAACCTTGTACGTCTTGATATACTGGTTAACGGTCAGATAGTCGATGCGTTATCACAGCTTGTTTTCCGAGAGAATGCCGTTGCGCGAGCCCGGTCTGTTTGCCGAAAATTAAAAGAAGAGATTCCGCGACAGCAATTTAAAATTCCCATTCAGGGGTCAATTGGAAGTACAATCATTTCCAGAGAAACTATCCCTGCTTTACGGAAAGATGTAACGGCAAAATGTTACGGCGGGGATATTTCCCGTAAACGTAAACTTCTTGAAAAACAAAAAGAGGGCAAAAAGCGGATGAAAATGGTCGGGAACGTTGAAGTTCCCCAGTCCGCGTTTCTTTCAGTACTAAAGAGTGATAAGTAAATTCTTTAAAATAGAATGATAATGAGAAATTGAAACGAGAATTCGTTTGAGATATTCATCTGAAATTCGTGGTTCCGGTGACTGATCGGGAAATTGAAAATAGAGGTAATTATTTTCTTTCAGCAGTAAAATTATATCCTTTTCTTCTCCCTTCCTTTCGGACAGCCATAAAAAAATTGTCGAATAGAGAAGAGATAAATATTTTTCTTCCTGTATAAGGAATGCTTTAAGTGTGTCAGTTCGGATAGATGAAAGAGGTGAATTTCTCTTTGTGTTATTGAAGTTTTTAGGATAGTTAAGAGCTTCGTCAATACTTGTTTTTTGATATTTGGATGTTACGAGCCCTGTTTTACCAATATCAATGATGCGTTCGTCAACATAAAAATAATCTTTCATAACACCTGCATAAGAGAGAAGTATGGAATTAGTATGTACTCTATCTCCCCCTTTTCCCGTCACAATGGAAAACGGGCGGCGAAAGAATAGTTCAATACTTCCCACGGGAGAAAACCGTTCTGAAGTAACAAGTTCACGGATATGAGCAGGAGCCCCCTTTGCATGTGATTTACCGGGTATATAGGAGAAATCAAGTCCGGTATAGAGAATGGGTCCTGTAGTTAGCATAGATGCTATATACACTGCCGTTATACCGACTGAACCAAGTGCCGGCAGCACCGGAAGGGAAGGAAGTGCATCGGAAAGCCTGGTTATTAGTGTTGTACTGCAAAAAAGGGAAAGGAAAGGAATAAGTTCCCCTGCAAAGTTTCTAACCATACCAGGGTAGCAGGAAAGATCAAAAAAGAGAGGAATGGAGGAATTCTTAAAGTCATAAACATCATACATGTTAAAAATCTGAGCATCAACGGCAACAAGAGCATCCGGTGTTATATCATGGCTATTTAAAATATGCAGTGCCGTATCAACGGCTAATATAAAAATTTTATCTCTGTTTTTCTTAATATCGCTTATGGATGATTCGATGGACTCTCCGGCCCCCGCTACAAGTATAGGTTTGGAATATTCAAAAGAAGAAAACGCCCTCAGGGAATTCTCATTTTTTCTGTTTGAAAGGGTTTTGATATTAGTAAATATATTTTTTATCCACAATGGGCCCATATGAATAACTGTTATCCGATTCTGCCAGTATTCTTTTACAGTGTGGGTGAGTATGTGCAGCATAGAATCATACTCAGCGCGGTTAAGCGCGTAACCGCCGGAAAGAGACAATAATTCAACTCTTCTGTATTTCCAGATACCAACCTGTTTAAGGTAATCAAGTGCCTTGTTAAGACTCTTGTAAAAATAGACAAGCCTTGAATCGGAGGGTATAGCTTCTGCTGCTGAATGAGATAAAGAAAAAAGTTTTTCATCTACCTCCAGAGCAATAATGAGAGAGCTTTCAGGTAAAACAGCAAGGAAATTTGTCATTCCATAAAAAAGTAGTGGAGAAGGGACGAAATAAACAGTCCCCGGCCGCAAGGATTTCTCTTTTACTTTTTTTTCCGCTGATTTTATTGGCTGGTGAACCGCATAGAGATGTCTGTTTTTATAAAGGATAGAAAACCCTCCACCTGTATCAACAAGAAGAGGGTTTGGATTATCCATAAAAAAGAACCATCACTTATATCTTTTAAGTATAGTTTTAGAAAAAACAGGGAGAAAATTATTTTTGAGTTTATCTGAGGAAAGAAACATTTTATACAGTGCTTCCTGCCTGAACTGTTTGACCAGATAGGTAAAATAGGTATCTATAAAGGATAATTCCTTAGGGTTAACTGACCTTTCATTCATCATTTTTGCAACAACAACAGAATTGTTAAGTATAACAGGATCAGTTAACTCATTCTTTTTTATCTTGAAAAATATTTCAAGATCACGCGTATCAGTAGCAATGGAATCAAGTTCTTTATCACCATCGATAGTTTTAATCTGTTTCAAAAAATAACTGTTTCCATAATTAATTGGGAAATAATCGGTGAGATGATAGGTAAGGTTATTGTTATTGCCGGCTTTTTCAAAACCGGAGATCTTTGCCTCTTTGATAAATTTCTGTGCCTTAGCGA
>CAYSXD010000108.1:0-7754 GCA_964434925.1 uncultured Spirochaetaceae bacterium | reverse complement strand
GAGCTCCGGATTCCGATGAGGGGGCAGCGAAGGAGAGCTCCGTTCCTCCCGGCGGAGGGAACCGGAGCCGGAAAAAGAGGAACGGATAAAGCGCTCCGGAGCGAGGGGGAGACTTCCCCCCCCACACACTTAAAAATAGTAACGGGTTAAATGAAGAACGAAGTTTGTATCGGCATCCTTCATGTGGGAAAGAGCATCAATTACAAGTCTGTCAAAAGAAACTTTCTCTGCCGTCAATGTCTTCTCTTTCCTTTTTCAGAACTGCCCTTCTCTATGATCCAGCATCTGTGTGGTTTTCGTTTTTTTGAAAAATCCAGATCAATGGTCGACGCGGTAATATCATGTGATTTTCCGAAGTGAATCCGCCCCTTATCAAAATGAAATTTTTTATAATTTGTGGAAAAGAGTATAAATCCCTCTTTCGTAAGAAGCGAAAGACATGTCTCTATCATGGAAATATAATCCCGCTGAATGGTAAACGTCCCGTCCATCTTCCTGCTGTTTGAAAACGTCGGAGGGTCAAGTATAATACTATCAAATTTTTCTTTCCTGCTCCGGGCCGAAGAAAGATAATCCCGGGCGTCCACATTGATAAATGAATAAGAATTCCCCGATAAACCGTTCAGTTCAAAATTGCGTTGTGCCCAGGCTGTGTAGGTCTTTGAGAGATCCACGGTAACTACCTTTTCAGCACCACCGGCGGCGGCATAAACGGAAAAAGAACCTGTATAAGCAAAAAGGTTCAATACTTTTTTACCGGTTGAAGTTTCACGTATCATTTCCCGTGTTTTGCGGTGATCGAGAAACAATCCGGTATCTATGAAATCGTTCAGATTAACAAAAAATTTCAGATTGTTTTCACGTATTTCTACCAACTGTTCTGTTTCAGCACGTTTTGTATGTTGATCAGAACCTGTTCGCACGTCTCGGGTTTTAAAGCGAATCTGTTCTTTTTTTAAATACAGCATCCTCGCTGCGGTATCGATAATATCCTCTTCACCTGTGCCGGGATCTGCCGGATCTTCCCGATAATCGCTAATATGAACCAGGTCATTATACATATCCACCGCAAGGGGAAGATTTCCGATATTCCTGTCATACACACGATAGCAGTTTGTCCCCCGGGGCAAAAAATGCCGCCGCATTTCAAGATGATTATTTTTCAGTTGTTTCGCAAAATCCTTTAGAGTGTAATTCATTTTTTAAGTATACCATGAATCAGGCGGATGTACTATTGCCCTTCTTTCCGGCACCTCGGTTTTGAAGGCTAAGCTCCCGGAAGTATGGAAATAATTTCCTTTCCCCTTTTTCTCTCCTCACATACTGTACTTTTTTACTAAAATTAGTATACTGTTTTTAAACTAACAGGAGGATTTTTTTTATATGAAAGTTACAACTGATTGCACATGGAAAGGGGAAATGGCTTTTGAAGCTGTTATGGATGGACATAAGATTGTCATAGATGCGACACCGGAAGTCGGAGGAAAAGACTTAGGTCCCCGGCCAAAACCATTGATTCTTCTTTCCCTTGCAGGCTGTACCGGTATGGATGTAGTTTCCATCCTTGCGAAAATGCAGCAGAAACCTTCATGGTTTAACGTAAAAGTTGAAGCAATACAAACAGAAGACCATCCCAAATACTATTCGAATTTTGTCGTAATATATCAGTTTAAAGCAGAAGACAATCTGGATCCTGAAAAGGTAAAAAAAGCAGTTGCCCTTTCCCAGGAGCGGTACTGCGGTGTAAGTGCTTTACTGGGAAAAGCGGCAGAACTTGATCATAGAATAGAATATCTGTAAAGCCGGACTGTTATGGACAACGAAACACAGGATTTATTACAACAGCTGGAAACAGAAAATAACGGGAAGATTACCTATAAAACGTATGCTCTTTTTCTCGGCAATGGGGAAAGGGGTGTTAAAAATCTTGGAGGATTGTTATACATCGTTAATAACCGGCTTATTTTTGAAGATTTCGAACGGCAGGGGGGGATGCTTCAACTGCTGGTAAAACGAAAACAAAAATATGAGAAAACAAAGTTTTCTCTTACTCTTGATGATGTTACCCGGATAGATCCTGTTTTCCGTTCGACTGCAAATTATGCTCTTCGTACCCGGACAGAAGGACGGAGTATTCCAAAAGCAACCGGGTTAATGAAAGTAGTAAGGAGAATTGTTACTCAAATATGCACGAAGAATGGTGGTCCTTACTATTTCGAACTCTTTGATGAAAAAGGATTAAAGACATTTACCGGTAAATAGCAGTGAGTTTTTTTATAAACCAGGTTCATATCGGCCCCCTCTGGGTCCCTGTTTACATAACGTTTTTATTCTCGGCTTTACTAACAGGAAGTCTTGTTATTTTTTTCCTTTACCGGAAGAATAAAAATGTACGACACCGTTTTTTTGATACTCTTAGCAGCGCTATTCTTATTATGTTTGTTGTGTGGAAGTTGTTTCCGATATTCACCTCTTTCCATACAGTCTTTCAACATCCGCTTACTCTGCTCTATACACCGGGAGGATTGAGAGGAACCGGGTTCGGAATTCTTTCAGGAATTGTCTACTTTCTTTTCAAAATTTTTATTGTTAAAAAGAATAGCAACAAGAACAAAAGATTATTAAAACCTTTTATTGTTTTTATGGGTATTCTTATAGTTACAAGTACCCTTCTTATGGGAATATCCCGATATCTTAATACCGGAGAGCCCCAACAACCCGCCCCGGTATTTCAGGCCCGGTTATTCAGCGGTAAATTATTATCTCTTCCTGATATGAGAGGGAAAACGGTTATCCTCAATTTCTGGGCAACGTGGTGTCCTCCATGTAAAGCAGAAATACCAGTACTCAATACATTCGCTGATACATTGAAAGGTACAAACACCATACTCATTGGCATAAACGCTACCTCCTCGGAAAAATCTCCGGAAGCAGTTGAAAGGTTTATAAAGCTTAAGGGAATAACCTACCCTGTTATTCCCGATACTAAGGGGCTGATAGCTGCCGAATATGGAATCATAACGCTGCCTACATCTGTTGTTATATCAGGTAACGGAAGCATTATTGAAAAACATACGGGAGTTGTGAATTCTATCTGGTTACGGTCCTATGTTACGGTATTTGACGGGTCTGGCGAAAAATAGCCTGATCCGGTCAACAATTCGTTTTACGACCGATCCTCTTTCAATATTTTGCCCCGCGAGAACCGGATAGAGAGCAATATCCTTTCCCCTCATTTTGATATGCAGACTTCCTACTCGTGCGTTCTTAGCTACCGGAGCAGTGAGGAGAGGAGAAATCTCAAGTTCTATTGATGCCTGATAGGTCAGTTCCCGCGGTATCGTTATTTTCTTTATATCCGGATAGATTATTGTTAGATAGTTTTTTTTCCCACCGTAAATTCGTACCGGTTTAAGGACTCCGGGATCCGGTTTATAATCGGTAAACCGGTAGAATCCATACGAAAGCAGATTCACTGCATCCAGAGCACGTATAAAACTTCCTTCCCCCGCGTTTTTTCCCGGCCCTCCCATAAGAACAGCAATCAGGCGTCTTCCGTTTTTCTCTGCAGTCGCAGCTATATTGTACCCTGATTCGTCAATATATCCTGTTTTTAAACCATCAGCCCAGGAATATATACCAAGGAGGCTGTTTCTGTTTTTCTGCGTTATAGGGCCGTAAACCGAACTCTCTCCGGGTGGTATATTTTTCTTTTTGGGATAGGTAAATTCGGTAAGGGAATGGAGTTCTTTCAAAGAAGAAGGGTGTTTCTTTATATAATAGGCACAGAAGGCAGCAAAGTCACCGGCGGTAACCGAGTTTTTTGCGCTTAAACCTGAAGCATCGGCAAAATGCATTGTCACGAATCCTAATTTTTTTGCCTCGCTGTTCATGAGAGAGACAAAAGCCGCGACAGACCCTGCCGTCACTTTTGCCAGTGCTATGGCCGCGTCATTACCCGAAGGGACCGCTAATCCTCTCATAAGATCAAAAACAGAAACTCTCTGCCCCTCCTGTAAAAACATCAGGGAAGAACGGGGAGGTAATGATCTGAAATCCGCTTCTTTATCTATGGTCACCATTTGATTCTTTGACAGCTTTCCCGAATCAATGGCATTATACACAAGATCAAGAGTCATGAGTTTTGTCATTGACGCGGGAGGAATCGGTATATCGCTCTTTTTTGAATACAGAACAACTCCTGTATTTTCATCCAGAAGTACAGCAGAAGTGCAATTGAGATCCGGTTGTATATCCATCTCAGCATAGAGAGATGTTGAAACAGCAATATACATACTGAACAAAAGTAAAAAAGCAAAAATATTTTTTCCCATAGCACATCCCTTCCGGTTTTAATGGATGCACTATAACCCGTCCGTACATTCATATGCAACTGTTGTATGAAGATCATAAATCTTTTATACTCAATAAATGGAATCAGACAGAGAAGAAGAAAAAATTGGTCAATGGCTTGTTAATGCAGGGGCTATGTCAGCTGTAGATGTTGAAAAGGTTCTGATAGAACAAAAAAATGGTAACAATAGTCTTTTTGGTATCATTGCCATGGAGAAAGGATTTATTGACTCTGAAATTCTGCTTACCTATGCCGAATTGAAGGGACTGTAAAAAATGTGTACCATAAAAGAAAGCTTTGAAAAGCTTATTCGGGATGTTGTTGCGGCAGGAAATTATGCAGCTCAGCAGCAGTCAAGCGTAACAAGAAATTTCAAATCTGACGGGTCAGTGCTTACCCGTATAGATACTGAACTGAACTCTCTTCTAACAGACAGTATTATGAAATTCTTTCCCGGAAAGAGAATTATCAGTGAAGAAAACCCCTCGGATCCCGGCACTATAACAAACTGGACCTTTACCCTTGATCCTGTTGACGGTACAGACTCCTACAGTCAGGGAATGCCGGGCTGGTGCGTGGCTGTCGGTATTCTTGACGAGAATATGGTACCCTCAGGAGCAATAGTGTATGCCCCTATGTGGGGTAATGCCGGAGGAAATCTGGTAACACTTTTCCCCGGAGAGAGTCCCATGCTTAACGGGCACCCTCTGTCAGTAACTCCATTTCATAAGACGAATAAATTTCAAATTATGGCAAGTTCCAATATTCACCGGCATTTCAACTATCAATCGTTTAAGGGAAAAATTCGAAATACAGGAAGTGGTGTATTAAATATTCTGGGAATAATGCTTCATAGTGAAGTAGAGGGGACTGTTCTTACGCCCTGCTACATCTGGGATCTTACTGCTTCACACGCGATACTCTTATCTGCAGGTCTTGAAATGGAATATCTGCATGGTAAAAAAATAAACTATACATTTCTCTCTAAAAGGGAAAAAGCGGAAGATTATATTATAGCCGGTTCTGAAAAAACAACAGCGATAATACGGGCTTCTTTTAAAGACATCTTTTGATATGTATCAGGTTGTTATTTATGCGTGATCAAACTTATTTTTCCAGTAACTTTTTAGTGCAAAAACAAGGACACCTATAATAAAAACTACTAAAATAATAATCCCTACCTTGTTTACAATACTAATACTGCTGTCTAGATTTTCAGCGAGAAAATAACCGATAAATTCCAGCAAAGGAAGAAAAATAAGCATTGCAAGAAAGTCAAAAATAATAAATACCCGGGTTTTCATCTTAAGTGTTCCTGATGCAACCATTGTTGTGGCTCGTACACCAAGAACAAAACGGGAGATAAAAACGACCCGGGGGCCGTTATCTTTAATAAAAAGTTTACCTTTCTCAATATTTTCTTTTTTAAACAATTTTTTAAAAATTTTTGAGTTAAGAATAAACTCCCCGGCAAAACGGCCCAAAAAAAATAAAAACAAATCACCGGCAAGGATCCCAAGAAAAGAAACAATAAGGGAATAAGGGAAATTAATAAGTCCCTGTCTTGTCAGATACCCAATTGTTAAAAGCGCTACTTCTTCGGAAATAGGCAGCGCAAACGAAAGAGAAAACAAAAAAAGAAAAACAGCAAGATAGGAATAATCAGAAACAAAAACTGTTGCATACGCTAACATATCTACGATGTCTCCCGCATTGCAGAAAGAATACTTTTTTCAGTATGGTACTGCGCGTACAATAACAGTAACAACACGACATTCAGCGGTCCGACGAGAAACAGGAAATACCATGAAAGGTTCCTCATAAGCGCAAATAGAAGGAAATAGAGCGCGTGTGTCGATGGACCGACAATACTCCATGCCTTCAGTAGTTTTGTATTTCTGGAGAGGTAGAGTTCCCTGTACAGTTTACGATTATTGCCAATAAGGCGATCCACCTCTTTCCCTTTCAGGGAGATGTTTTTTGCAAAAAAGCACTGAACATGTAAATAAAAGATATAGAGGGTATAGAGAAATCGTTTAACAGCAACCGTTTCATGATCCCTTTTTTCAATCAGAGCGGAGGTATCTTCCTTAACAATTTCCGAATCCAGAACAAAATTCATATACTTACTCTTCAACTTATCATACAGGGCAGCGGCAAAAGCTGTACTAAGGACAGCAAAAACCATAACAAAAACTGTATGACGGGTTTCAAAAAAAGTATCTCTGCTTCGCAACAACCCGATAAAACTTCCCACATATACAGCACTTACGTTAACGTAATCGACAAATCCATCAAGTATTCTCCCGAAATCCGAATAGTTGGAAGTAAGCCGTGCTAGCTGGCCGTCAGCACAGTCAAAAATATTTGCTACCTGATAGATAAGAGCTCCATAAATAAAAAAGTTAACCGTACCCCTCGATAAAAGAAATCCTGCAAGGATCCCCCAGAAAATACCTGCAATAGTTATAATATTGGGAGTTATTCTAGTTTTAGTAAGAATTTTAGCAAGAACAAATCCCAAAGGACGATAGAGATATATATCAACAATCTCTTCCGCTCCTTCGGTTTTTAATGATTTTACAAATTCTTTACTCAGTGTATTTACTTTTAACATATTAAGCGGAAAATATCTGAAAAAACAGGGAAAGTCAAGTATTGAATAAGAGTTTTTTCGGTGTACTGGTTTTCTGATCTATGCCTCAAACTCATTCCCCACTTTCCTGGCCCGTTCAGCTTTATCCAGATTTATTCCAAGCGCAATCCCAGTCTCAACAAGGAGATTCCAGCCTGCCGCTAACTCAACATAGTTCTGTAAATAACCCGTTTCGGGAATTTTAATGGTTGGAAACCGCGTATTCCGGGTAGAAACTGCAAAAATTGAAAGACCGATACCACCGACAAGGCATTTCTGGAATTTCTCTTCCTCATCTTCAAAGGGATCTATAATAATCACGACATCATTTTTATTCATAACTTCTTCGATACCATGAACCGCGTAGGTTCCTTCCAGAAAGTCAGACTTTTTGTGGGTTATTTCATTTGTTTTGAGTGTTAATTCTTCCGCGACTCCGTTATTACGGCCTGCAAAATAGATTGTTCCCGCCTGTGCGATACTCTGTATAATATCCTGAGCTACTGGTGTTTCCAGCGCTGTTTGCACGGCAGCTCCCGCTTTATCCAGGTTTTCAAGGGAACCTCCGGCATAAAAAGTAAAAAGTGCATCGTAAAAAAGCCCCTGTTCCACAACACTTTTTGTAGCCGCTACGGCATTTTCCGTTCCACACGAGAGTATATATGTTTTTGTAGCAAGGTCTTCCAGCGGAGTGTTTTTGTTCGCGGTTATACCATAAAGGTTTGTATTACCTCCACTTTTAAGTGTGGTAAGAAGATGTATAAG
>CAYSXD010000107.1:0-7754 GCA_964434925.1 uncultured Spirochaetaceae bacterium | reverse complement strand
TCTCTCCTTTTAAATAGTATACCTCCAATTACATGTAATTCATACTATTCTTTTTTTGTATCTGCAGGCAGCACAACGTGAAATTTTCCGGGAAGGTTTAAAGTATGAATACGTCAGATAAAAAAGGCCTTCTGTATTGAGTAGAAAGGCCTTTTTTACCATTGACGAGGTTTACATACCGAAACTAAAACTTGCGCTGTTGGTTCTTAGAGAAATATATTTTCCAGTGAGGGGAGTCTTGTTCCCCAGATTAAAAACATATACCCAGGTTGGATCTGTCGGATCATAGATCTTTACATCACCGTTGAAACCGTTAATAGTCATTTTTATCGGAACCACAACATGTAAATTCTCGGGAGTGAGAAGGTAGGCGTACTTATTCAGATCAATATCTGCAACAAGTTCCATTTTGCTGTTTGAAGTGCTTTTGTAAATCTGTGCGCTTAAACCCTTTGTAATGTTCTTCGCGTTTTTATCGTAGTTCAGCCAGAGAAGATAGGATTTACCGTTGCCCCATGCTTTTCCCTTTGCCGGTTTATCAACAAAGACATGAATTCCAAAGCCCGCATGCATATCATCAAGACCGCCTGTTACATATTTAACATTAAACTGGTATGTTACAATGCCGGCTTGCGGAAAGGGAATATCCACGCGGGCCATACCTGCTTTAACATCGCTTTGAACTAATCTGTCACCAACGACACTCCACTGCCCATATGCGTAATGAAAATCTGACGGAGTAAGGCTGTAGAGAGGTAAAATCATTACAAGGGACAAAAGCACTGTGAATAAAAATAATTTTTTCATGACATCTCCTTATGTAATTATATTATCAATTAATATATTTTAAGGCTGTTTTGAGAATAGCACAAGTTAAATTTTTGTTTATTTTGTATATTTTGTTTATTGTATTAATTGTTTGGCAGAGAAATGGTTATTTTTGTACCTTTCCCCGGAGAACTCCGAATTTCCATATCGCCTTCATGAGCGTTAATAACATTTCTGACAATTACCATCCCCAATCCTGTTCCTCCGCTTTTTGATGAGGAGTAAAAAGGTTCAAAAATATGTTTTTGTGTCTCTTCTGTCATTCCTTCGCCATCATCTTCAATAATAAATTTAAGGAAAGAGTCCTCTTTGACGGCACTAATACAAAAACAACCCTCTTTGTGAATAGCTTTCCTGGCATTCTCCGCCAGATTCATCATAACACGCATGATCCGCTCATTGTCGAATAACACAGGATCCTTACAATGATTTTCCAGTTTGAGAGAAATGTTTTTTCCCGAAAACCGGCGTTTGATTGAAGCTTCAAGGTGAGAGAACAAATCATCTATAGTGACAATACTCAGGTTAAGCCGGATATCACCTCTTGAATAATCCAGAAGTTCATTTGCCAGACTATTTAAACGCTCTATTTCAAAAGAAATATTGGATATATACGTTCCGGTTTTTTCAGAGAGAGATGTATCCTTTTCAAGCAATTGGGCGTATGCTTTAATAACTGAAATAGGATTACGAAGATCGTGAAGAATCATTGATGAAAATTTTCCAAGATTTGAAAGTCTTTCCTGTTTTATCAGTTCCTCCTGAGCTTCCTTCAATTCATTATTAGATTTTTCCAGTTCCGTATTCCGGGCTTTTAAATCTTCAAGGAACGTTTCGTTACTTTTACGTACCATAGAAGAGAGTGATCTGATTATGGAAAAAGCGACCGATGTTTTTTCTCTGACCATTCTTTGGAAATCATCCTCTTTAATTTGAAGGAGATTAACCTTTCCCCTTGCCCGGGCGGTTGCGCTTCGCGGCATTCTGTCAATAATAGCCATTTCGCCAAAAAGATGTCCTTTCCCGTGTATCGCAAGCATATCGGCATCTTCGGTATCAAATGATTTCCAGATTTCCACTTCACCGTTCATGACGATGTAGAATTTATCAGCGGGATCACCTTCATAAAAAAGAATTTCTTCTCCCCTGAAGGTAACATCGCTGCAGTATCCGGCAATATTACGAATGTCTTCATCTTTAAGTTCTTTAAAAAACCGGATATCCCGTAGGAAGTGGAAATATTTTTCACTCATGTTAATAAGGATAAAGTATTATTCTGTGATTTTCAATTGCAATCAGAGTGATTTTGTCTCTATTTCTGTCTTTGATTCTGAAAAATGAAAATTTATGTATTATTTTTCTGATTGTCTGATTATTACTGCCTGGGACACGAACATACCGCTCAGCATCAGTATACAGCCAATAGCACTCTTTAAGTCCATGACCTCTCCCAGAAAAATCCATCCTCCAACAACGGCAAATACCCCTTCAAGGCTCAAAATAATAGCTGCATGCGCGGGATGTGCTTTTTTTTGGGCAAAGATTTGCAGGGTATAGGCAATCCCAACTGAAAAGAAACTACCGTAAAAGATGGGAAGCCATGCCTTCAATATTGTATGAACGGCAACAGTTTCAAAGATAAAGGCAGTTATCAGACTTAAAATTCCGCAAAAAAGATACTGTATAGCAGCGAGTTTCAAGGTATCCACTTTAGGAGAAATAATTGCCATGGCAATAACATGTGACGCCCAGAAGAAGGCACTTAGAAATACTAAAAAATCACCTTTTGAAATAGAAAATCCTCCGCGAATACTGAGTAAATACAAACCTATAATGGACAGAGATGCTCCTATCCATCGGCTTAACCCTGTTCTATGTCCCAGAAAAACACCAAGAAACGGTACAATAACAACATACATACCGGTAATAAAGCCGGCTTTACCGGCTGTTGTATAGACTATTCCCACCTGCTGTAGAGAAGCCCCGAGAAAAAGAAAACTTCCGGCCAATACACCGTAAAGAAAAAGTTTTTTACTATTCCTGCTGGGCCGCACCTGCCCGGTTTTTTTCCTTTTTTTGTTAAAATAAATCAGAAGTGGTGTGATTGAGAAGGCTCCGAGAATAAAACGCACTCCATTATAGGTAAACGGACCAATATAATCCATTCCAACCCTCTGAGCGGCGAATGCTAATCCCCATATAATTGCTGTTATAAGAAGAAGCCCGTCATTTTTAAGTACATGTGTATTCATGGAACGTACTATAAACGTATAGTGGATCTTCATGCAATGGGTAGTTGTTATCATTATCTGCCTATGTCTTGCAGTTTAAAGTCTGATATGGTTATATATCTCATGATTAATTTTGATCCGGAAAAAATAAAAGCAGTTGCCCTGGATATGGACGGCACCCTGCTTAATGATTCAAAAGAGATTTCGTCTTCAACCGGAAATTGTATAGAGATCCTTAAAAAGAAAAGCATTATTCCTATTCTTGTGACTGGGCGAAGTTTTGAGGCCCTTAGACCATTCAAAGATACGCTTAAACTTACTTCACCGGTAATTTGTTATAATGGAGCCCAGGTGATTGATGGTCTTACGGGAGAACTGCTGCAAAATCACCTTTTATCAGACAGCAGCAGCCGATTTCTGATAAATCTGGCTAAAAAAGAAGATATTCATGTCCAGGCGTACAAAAAGGGGATACTTTATTTTGAAAAACGCCGTCCCGAATCAGACCATTATGAGAGTCATGTGAATCTGAAAGGTGTCATTGTTGATTTTAATACTTTTAGCCAGCTTGATTTTACCAAGATGATGTATGTTGGAAATCATGATAAGCTGGAGAAAATACAGCAAACTGTCATGCGGACAATTGGATATGAAACAACTGTTATATTTTCCAATGATGAGTTTCTTGAATTTATGCATAAGGATGTTTCCAAGGGATCCGCATTGCTTTATGTTCTTTCTCTGCTGGGGATAAAGTCTGAAGAAACAATTGCGTTTGGTGATGGCGAAAATGATATTCCTATGATTGAAACAGCCGGTATCGGTGTTGCTATGGGTAACGCATCAACTGAGGTAAAAAAAGCAGCTGATTTTATTACCCTCTCCAATAATGAAGACGGTATTGTCAGGTTTTTGGGATCCCTCTGTAAACCACGGTGAATTGATTCCTGGACACAGCACTTCCGGGAAAAGAGAAAATATGGGTAGTTGTTGAGGGTTTCCCTCTCAAATTTTCCTCTCCTCCAGAAAGCTGTAGTAACCTGATTCGGCAAAAACAATGTGGTCAAGCAGTTGGATTCCCAGTATTTCTCCTGCGCTTTTTATTCTTTTTGTAATTTCGTTGTCTTCAGTTGAGGGTGTTACATTACCGGAGGGATGATTGTGGGCTATAATTATTGCGGCTGCTCTGTCTTTAAGGGGGTCTGAAAATATTTCACGCGGATGAACAAGTGTCCGGTTAACCAGTCCGATTGAAACAACCCGGATGAATTTGACTTCATGAGCTCCATTGAGGGAGAGGCAGAGAAAGTATTCCTGCTTCCGGTCCGCGTAGTGGGAAATAAGAGGGAGAATATCCGTTGGTGTTGTAATTTTTTTGCTTTCAGGGCAGAGAATTCGTCTGGATAACTCAAAAGCGGCTGTAATGAGTGCGGATTTTGCCATACCCAGACCTGAGATAGAAAGAAGGTCCTGCGGATTGGTCTGTAGGTTATTATGATCCAGAAAAAGCAGGATCTCTTCGGCCAGAAGATAGACATTTTTACCCTTTATTCCCGTACCAATGAGAATTGCCAGAAGCTCACTGTCGGAAAGCACCTGCGCTCCATATCGCATCAGCTTTTCTCTCGGCATTTTTTCTAAAGCTGTTTGTTTTACTATAGATTTCATGCCTTCTATAACAGGAGTTTTGTATCTGCTGATTGAATGTGCGTATAAAAAAAACGCTGGCTACCATATTTTAACGGTAGACAGCATTTCCTTATAAAAATAAGATGGTGCTTATGGAAAATTTCTAGATATCCCGTTCCTGAACAGTTTTTCGTTTGTCTTTCTTTGCTTTTTCAATAGCTTCATCACAGATGTCTCTGACTTTTTCAGATAGCGCATCGATTACTTTTGCTGAACATTTGAGGTCCCCGGCTTCCTTGATATAATTCTTAACTTTGGAAGCAACAACGAGGGTTTCTTTTTCTGCCATTTAAAACTCCTAATTAAACATTTTTTACTGCGATAAAATTTCAAACACGCAGTAATTACTATTCTATCAGGTTTCTTACAGGAATCAATCGAAAAGAGTCTTTTTTTTATATTTTTATAGTAAAAGTGTGGGAAAAGAGATAGTATCCTCTCACATCCGGGGAGAAAAGACAGTATGACTATTTCTATAGCTGCTCTTATTATTATATCAGCTATATTCCATGTCTCATGGAATATACTGGGGAAAAAAACTGCTCCTTCTTCAGCTTTCTTTTTGGGGACAACTCTCTTCTCCGTTATTCTCTCCCTTCCCGTATATATTTTTATCTTGCCGCCATCGCTGATGCCTGTAAAGGGATGGCTGTTCCTACTATCCGCCGGATTATTCCAAACAATATATTATACCGGATTAGGAGGCGGCTACCGGATGGGAGAAATGTCATATGTTTACCCGGTAGCACGTGCATTACCTGTTCTTTTAATCCCTTTGTTCAGTTTTGTTCTTAATCTTGGGTCCCGTATTGATTTTTTCTCACTTTTTGGTATGTTTCTGGTATTTTCAGGATGCCTGATCCTTCCGGTAACAAAAGGTGGCCCTTCGTTAATAAAAAAATATGTTTCCCGATCGAGCCTTTATGCGCTCCTGGCGGCATTCGGGACAACCGGCTATACTCTTGTTGATAGTGAGGGAATGAAATATTTATCGACAGCACTGGGGGTAAGAGTTCCTCTCCATTCTCACTGGTTACCTCTTATCTATATTTCTTATGAAATGCTGACATCCTTTTTGTTTCTTTTTATATATATGCTTATAAGTAAGAGAGAACAAAGAAATTTTGCGGCCATAATGAAGAATTCAAAAAAAAATACCCTTTTTGCGGGTTTATTCATTGTTATTGCCTACGGTATTATTTTGATGGTCTATCCACGGGTAAGTAATGTTAGCTATGTTACTGCTTTTCGTCAGATAAGTATTCCACTGGGTGTGGTAGGAGGAGGGGTAATTCTTAAGGAAGAGGTAGGTATTGGGAAAATAATCGGGATATCTATAATCTGTGCGGGGCTCCTTCTTGTTTATCTTTAGAAAGAAGGAGGATGAGCCTTCTGTTAAGAAAAATCCATATAAGTTAAAAGTGGTCAAAGAAGATTAATTAATCGTTTGGTTTGTTCTACCATGTACAGTGGCAGTGTTATTAAATTGTAACTATAGCTAGACCCTGAAAGCCCGGAAGTTACCATTTCTACAATAGGCTTGTTGGTTGTAAATCTTACAGCTTGCTTAAGAGTTTTCTGTTTCATAAACAGGTGAAGAGATTTTAAAGTTCCCGTTTTCCCCGATTTTACCTCAATGGGAAGAATCTTGTTATTAAATTGTAATAGATAATCTATTTCAGCATTGGACTGATTCTTTTCTCTGCTCCAGTAATAAACTTCAGGAAGCATAAATCTTGCCCCGCAATACAATAGATGCTGTCCAATAAACTGTTCTGCCATCTCGCCTCTATTTGAAAAAAGGAGGTTTTTATCCATGTCTAAAGAAGCCAGAGATAATCCGTTTAAAGCAAGATATAAACCTATATCCAAAAAGATACCTTTAGCTTTTTTCCTGTTGATTTCAGCTTTCAGTGGTAGGCTGTTTGCGCTTGAGTGAAAAGCTCTATACAGTAATCTTGCATTTTCAAACAATTTCAAAATATTTTCAGCTTTGTAACTTTTATCATCAGGTAATAACGATTTATAGGTAATCTTTTTCCCTGCAATAATCCCTAATCTGTCAAAAACCTCCTGTAGGTTTTCGAGTCTCTGCCTGCCTTTATACTTGTTGAAATCATCACGGAAGGTATTTAAAATTGAATATTTAACTCTGTCAGCTTCCAATAAGGATCCGCTAAGTATATATGTTCTAACGACTTCCGGCATACCTCCAATTAGGAAATATGTTCTGAGCTGTTCCAATGCTTTATGATGAATTGAATTCGGAACAGGTTTCTGTAAAGTATAGGTATTTAGATAGTGTACAAGTTGTTCACTATTATTTGCATTGAGATATTCTTCAAATGTCATGGGCCCCATAAAAAGGTATTCAATTCTGCCGACAGGCATGGAAAATGACTGATCTTCCAGAGCAAATTCAAGCAAAGATCCGGCTGCCAGAACTGGCAATTCCGGCATATTTTCGTAGAAATACCGGAGTATTGAAATAGCTTTCGGATGAGCCTGTATTTCATCAAGAAATAATAGCGAGTTATTACAGTCAATGCGAATGTTTAAATTGATTTCGATGGACTGAATAATTGTTTTCACATCATTCGAAGAAAAAATTTTTTTATATATATAATTTTCTTCAAAATTCAATTCTATAAGTTTTAAACCGGTATTTCTGGCAAATAATCTAACAAGCGTAGATTTTCCTGTTTGCCGGGCACCACGGATAATGAGGGGTTTTCTGTTACTGCTTTTAAGCCAACTATCGAGATACTGTTCTTCCTTTCTTTTCATATAGAGAGTATATCACTAAAATTGATATTTGCAAGGGTAAAAAAGATAAGTAAATTGATATTTGCAAGGGTAAAAAAAACGAGTTGATTGTTTCTTGCAAAAGTAAATAAAGAGCATAAAAAAAGCCAAAACCACAAAAGTGATTTTAGCTTTTATATAGCAGGGGAAGGACTCGAACCTCCGACCTCCGGGTTATGAGCCCGACGAGCTGCCAACTGC
>CAYSXD010000106.1:2058-7762 GCA_964434925.1 uncultured Spirochaetaceae bacterium | reverse complement strand
GAGAGACCATCTTTCGTTCTCCATTTGAAAGTTGTGCCGGTCTGAGGTTAATACTGTCTGTGTAGCTAACCTTTTTCAATATCGAGAGGATCATGGCATCCTTCTCATCCTTATTCATCAGAGGAAAATGTACCTGCAGAGAAAGATTTATATTTTCATAAACCGATTGATTTGCCCAGAGTGCGGCATCCTGAAAAACGAAGCTGCTCTGCATTCTGAAATCATGCAGTTTTCTGCGGCTTTGTCCCCGTAAGTTTTCTCCATCAATCAATACATTACCACTGGTGGGAGGAATTAATCCGGCGGCTACTTTTAGGATGGTACTTTTACCGCAGCCTGAAGGACCAATAATAACAGATGTTTTTCCGGGTGGGAACTCGAGTGAAATATCATTCAGTATTTTCCTGTTATTTCGGATAAAGGTAACATGTTCCAATTGTATAGTATGCATAAATCAATTGCCTACCGTGTATAATAAATAAGTGTAATAACCGCATCCGCAAGAATGCAGTAGACAAAGGAAGCTCCCACAGCTTTAATGACCATTTGAGGGACTTCAGTGGAAGACTGTTCGACTTTAAAGCCGTAATAGAGAGCTGAAAGAGATATTATAACACCAAAAGTAATACTTTTTAATGTTGACGAAATAATATCTTCCGGTCTTAGATAGGAGAGAAGTTTTCTGAAATAATCACTCGCCTGAACGGGTTCTATAAACTGGGTTATGAAGAATGAACCTATAAGACCAAAAAAGTTAAAATAAATATTTAAAAGGAATATTGAGAAGGTAACCCCAATAAAACGGGGAACAGCTATATAACCAATGGGATCAATACCACTTGCTATGTATGCTTCTATTTCATGGCTTACCACATTGTGACCTATTTCTGTTGCAATTGCCGTACCTGAACGTGCTATTATTATGAAAGCACAAAGCATTGGGCCAAGTTCGCGGGTTATAATGGTAATAAGAATGGGGAAGGTCAGTTCACGTTGACCGAATTGAGGGAGAAGGCTGACTCCCTGAATAATAATAACAGCACCCAGTGCCATTGCAATAAGCGCAATAATATTTAGGGACTCGAAACCGGTGAACAAAATTTGTCTGATTAATACTTTTTTACCAATTTGTTTTTCTTTGACAAAGAAAAATGTGGACTTTAATACCAGAAGGAAGAAACCAAGAGCGTAAACTATTCCTTTCAGGTAATCAATAAACCATCGTCCTGACTTTGCAAGCATGAAGCCCCCCCTGCTGTATTGATGATACAGTAAAACATCGCCAGAAACAATGATAAATATCATTTTTTATCGAAGGACACCAACCTTGTCATAGTTACTAATATGGGTTACAATTGCCAGCGTGCTTAAGGGGAGTAAACTGTATGGGTATTGTGTTAAAGGAAGTTTCATCCAGAGCGGATCTGAGAAAATTCGTCCGGTTTCCTTTTTTATTGTATAAAAATAATCAATTGTGGGCTCCTCCCTTTATGCGTGATGAATTAAAAACACTTGATAGAAAAAAAAATCCGGCATTTGATCATTGCATTGCAAAGTACTGGCTGGCATATAAAGATGAAAAGCCGGCAGGTAGAATTGCGTGTATTATAAACGAAAAGATAGTTGAGAAATGGAAGGTTAAGAAGGCACGGTTCGGCTGGATTGATTTTATAGAGGATTTTGACGTTGCTGAAGCACTTTTAAAAAAAGCGGAAAACTGGGCACATGATAACGGAATGGATTCTATTGAAGGCCCTATGGGTTTTACCGATCTTGATGAAGAGGGGATGCTTGTCGAAGGGTTTGAAGAGCAGGGTACGTATCCAATGATATACAATTATCCTTATTATCCGGAGTATCTGGAGCAGCTTGGATATAAAAAGCAGGTGGATTGGCTTGAATTTGAAGTCATGGTCCCCCATTCAATACCGGAAAAAATTACACGGATAAATAACCTTATTCTTAAAAGATCTAAATTCAGGTTACTTGAAGCGAAACGTTCAAAAGATTATAAGCCGTATATAGCAAGTTTCTGGGATATTATTGATGAAACGTATAAAGACCTTTTCGGAGTTGTTCCTTTAACAGATAAACAGAAGAAGTTTTACACTGATCAGTATTTCGGCTTTATTATTCCTGATTATTCCAAGTTTATTGTGAATGAAAAAAATGAAGTTATTGCTGTTGGTATTGCTTTCCCTTCTTTTACAGAAGCACTGCGTAAGGCGAAAGGGCGATTTTTTCCCTTCGGGATTTTTTATATGCTCCATGCCATAAAACACGCTAAAAAGCTTGATTTTTATCTTATAGGAGTCAGAAAAGCATACCGGAACAGTGGAGTTATCTCTGTAATGATGAATGAAATTAATAAAAATGCTATACAAAATGGAATAGTAAGCTGTGAAACAGCCGGAGAACTGGAAGACAACAAAGCGGTTCAGGATATGTGGCGGCATTACGAGTACCGGCAGCATAAAAGGAGGAGATGTTTTATAAAAACACTACTATGAAAGAATTTAAAAATAAACAGGTATATATTACCGGCGGGTCAAGCGGAATAGGATTTGCCGTTGCCGTGGAATTTCTGAAAGAAGGTGCATCAGTTCTTCTTATCGCACGGGATAAAGAGAAACTTCAATCGGCTAAGGAACGTCTGAGTAACGAAATAGTACCGGGGAACAGTAACCGTATTGAAATCTGTTCTGTTGATATTTCTGACTTTGAAAAGGTTTCCGAAGTGTTAAGGGAGAAGCTTGATACATTAGGGGTCCCGGATATTCTTATAAATGGAGCGGGGATGGCGTACCCTGATTACTTTGAAAAAATACCTCATGATATTTTTGTTAAAACAATAAATATCAATCTGATAGGCACCTGGAATGTAATATCAACTGTTGTTCCGGCAATGAAGGGTAAAAGCGGCTATCTTGTAAATATTTCATCCATGGCAGGGTATGTGGGAACGTTCGGTTATGCTGCGTACAGCGCCTCGAAGTTCGGCATTATTGGGTTTTCCGAAGTACTTAAGGGAGAATTGAAGCCCGCCGGGATTACGGTTTCTGTACTGTGTCCACCTGATACGGATACTCCTCAGCTTGTTCAGGAAGATAAAACCAAGCCGGATGAAACACGGGCTATTTCCGGTAATGTAAAACTTATGAAACCCGAAATGGTAGCAAGGGCACTTTTACAGGGTATGAAAAGAAATCGATTTATGATATTACCGGGAAATATGAATAAATTCACCTATCTGGTAAAAAGATTTTTCCCGTGGCTGGTATTTATGATTATGGATGGAGATATAGCAAAAGTGCAGAAAAAGAAAGCAAGGAGAAAGAATGAGCAGTAAAGAGGGAATATTTAAGAAGTGTTACGATTTTACCGAAGCTGATGAAGCTAGAAGCCGGGGAGTATATCCCTTCTTTAAACCAATAGGAAAAAATGCCGGTACAAAAGTTCTTATAGAGGGCCGGGAACTTATTATGGCCGGTTCCAACAATTATCTCGGACTGGCGGGTGATGAACGGGTGATTGAAGCAGGTATTAAAGCTACAAAGGAGTATGGTACGAGCTGTTCAGGTTCCCGTTTTATGAACGGTACTCTGACTCTCCATGAAGAGCTCGAATCAAAACTTGCCGAATTTACAGGGAAAGAGGATGCTCTTTGTTTTACAACCGGCTATCAAACGAACCTGGGTGCTATTTCTACAATGGCCGGACGGGGAGACCATATAATTACCGATAAGTTTAATCATGCCTCTATTATGGACGGGATTTTTCTTACTACCGGTATAAATAAATCGGTTGAAGTACACCGGTACAGACATAATAATTTTGAAGATCTGGAAAAGATTTTAAAATCTCTTCCCAAAGAAGCGGCAAAACTTATTATAACGGATGGTGTATTCAGTATGGAAGGTGATATTGTTGATCTTCCAGCTATGAAAAAACTCGCCGATACGTATAACGCCGGCATTTACCTGGATGAAGCTCATGGTATCGGGGTTATTGGTGAAACAGGACGGGGTACGACTGAACATTTCGGTAATATCGATTATGCCGACATAATTATGTGTACCTTCTCAAAAGCTTTTGGTTCTATCGGTGGTTTTATTGCAGGAGACGCGAAAGTGATTGATTACATAAAACATTTCGCGAGACCTCTCATTTTCAGCGCGAGCATGACGCCTGCAAATGTTGCCGTGGCTATGGCCTCTCTTGATATCATTCAAAAAGAGCCGGACAGAATACACCGCCTTCAGGAAATTGGCCGTAAGATGGCCAAAGGTTTCAGTGATATGGGGTTTAATACAGGTACTTCCGTTACTCCGATTGTTCCGCTCATTATCGGTAATAATGAAAAAACTTTTCTTTTCTGGAAAAGTTTGTTTGAAAGAGGGGTGTATGTAAATCCTGTAATCAGTCCCGGCGTCCCTCCTAACAGAGCAATGATACGTACCAGCTATATGGCAACACACACGGATGAAGAACTTAACACGATTCTGGAAATCTCCGGTGAAGAGGGAAGAAAACTGGGAATAATTGATTAATTATCTCTCTTATATATAATTTTATGATCAATGCCACGTTCAGTTAACAGTTTATCTATCTTGTTCTCAAGACGGAGATCGTTAACTGAACTGCCTATATTCATTTCCAGTTTTCCCTTATAACTGAAAACAGCAGTATTCCTGCCGGGTACAGGAGAATTGCATGGAAGAATGTCAAATCCTGTTATATGTTCTTCAAGAGTTGGAGGCAGTTTAATATCACCCAAATTTGTTAATACTCCTGAAAAAAGGCTTCTTGCAAAAACATGATAAAACAACCTGAAAAGAAGTGTTTTATGTGCCCTTGGAAGAAATTTAAAAAAAAGGTTGCTTTCCGCACGTAAATTCCTTGCTATCTGATGTTCAATAGATTTTGAGTGCCGTTCATGCCGGATATCATCAGCGATGATTTTAACTATTTCATTAAAACTCCGTGGAGTGCTTTGCATATAAAAAACCGGTGAATAGAGATAGGAAAAATTGCGCATGGTTAAGGTAGTATAATATTTTCTTAAGTTTACCGGAATTTGAATGCGTATCGGACGATCCGGATTTGCTTTTTGGTCCCTGATATCTTCCAGGAAAAGATCCTGGATGGCAGAAGCATACACAGCAGAGAGATAGACTGTTACTGTAGCATTTACATTTCTGGATATATTCCTAACGTGTTCAAGATCCATAATAAACCGGGTTGAAAAATATTTTTCAACGGAAATCATTTCTCCTGAAGGTATATAAGCTGTCTTCTGAAGTTTTAAGGAAGGACCCTTTTTAGAAAATACCTTTCTAAATCCGCATTCCCATTCTTCTTTTTTAATACTACCATCCGGGTGTTTTATTAACGGAAAATCTTCAATGTGTATACCTTCCAACTCAAGATAACGTGTTAGAAGGGAAAGAAGAAAAACGAGAGTACCATATCCGTCGGAAAGAATATGGGATAATTCAATGGCAAGAGTATTGCCTATTACTTTTATTCTGAATGGGAATGTATTTTTTTCAAAGTTAATAAAACGGTTTGTCCATAGGGTATCATCTTCGATTACAGGCATAGCTTCCGTGCGTTCGAAAACATAGCTAAAAAATCGTTTTCGGAGATGAACCCTGAAGTAGGGGAAACGCTTCATAATATCCTGCAATGCCTGCTGCAATTG
>CAYSXD010000106.1:0-1958 GCA_964434925.1 uncultured Spirochaetaceae bacterium | reverse complement strand
ACAGTCATTCTCATATTTCCTTTATTTTTGATTTCTTATTAAGCAGCGGAGGTAATAACAGCAGTGTTGCCAGCATTGCGGATGTCAGAGTGAATACAATCAGTAATCCAAAATAGCGGATGGGCTGAAATTGCGCAAAAGAAAGAAACAGCAGTCCTGCTACTATTGAAACTGTTGTGAGTACTATTGGCCTTCCCGTATGTATGAGTGTTTCGTAAACAGCCTTTTGGGGGTCTTCCGGATACCGTTCCTTATTTATATGATGCTGAAGAAGAAAATGGATGGAATCATCCACTCCGACACCTATTGAAACACATGAGACCATTATTGTTGTCATATCAAGAGGAATGTGGAAAAGAACCATAAGAATCAGACTCATAAAAATAGCTGTTAACAGAGGTATAAGAGCAAGAAGACTCCGGAATAAAGATTTAAACGCAAAAAAAGCAATAATCCCAATGGCAAAAAGCGCTCCAAGAGAAGAAACCAGGAAATCACGCCTCATTTGATGAGAAAGATCAAGAAAATTCAAGGGCATTCCACTGAGCTTCCAGTTTATATTTTGATCAATATTTTTAGAAAGAATTGTCCGGATCTGATTTTTCAATATGACAGTATCCTGCTCATCTATTGGTCTGTCCTCACTTTTATTATATACTTTCAACGTTGTTTTAAGCTGAGTAAAATCTTTGTTAATGAACTGCTCAGCCTGATCACCTTCGGCCGTGTGAAACAGTCTGGCAACAAGCAGTGTTAATCCCCTTGAGGAAAAGTAGTCCTTTTTTCCGGTCATTACTTTTCCCGCGTAATTGAGATACGAAGGAAAGGAAAAAACAAAAGACACATTCTGAATTTTTTCAAGCTCTGTCTCAATGTTACGTATATTCAGCAACGTATCAGAGTTAAGGAAAAAACCTTTTGTATTTTTTTTAGGTGTAAAACTTATATTCATTTCCTCAACCCCTCCGATTTTGGAAAGGATTTGAGCGTTGTCCTGTATAACTTTTGAATCTTCAGGATAATATTTGGACGGGTTTGTGTTAAAAACAATATGAGGATATACAAGAATAAATCCGATGCTCATTGCTGTAATTACGAAAAGAGCAGTGCGCTTTTTTCTTATTATCCGGGGGCTGATATACGCTATAATTTTTGAGAGAAAATCAGATGAAAGATTTTTAAGTTTTTTTTCTTCCGGTTTTCGCTGGAGAGAAAGAAAGGCTGGTAAAAGAGTTAAAGATAAAAGTGCTGTAATAAATATTCCAAGTGAAGTTGCAATGGCAAATTGTCTTGTCTGTCGGATTGTTGCAAGAAGCAGGCTTAAGAGCCCAACAATTGTTGTCAGCGATGCAAGAATAACTGTTCCGCTTATCTGTGTGACGGAAGTAACAATTGCTTTCTGTTTATCTATACTTTTATTTTCCCGTAAAAGGGAGTAGTACGCGTTAAGTACGTGAATACTATAGGAGCTTCCCAGGGTGAGTACAAGAGGAGGCGTAACAATACTCACCATAGTAAGTCGAAAACCGGCCAGGACCATACCTCCAAGAGCAAAAATTGTTCCGCTTATTATGAGCAGGACAGGAATAAAAATTGCCCTGCGTGAGCGGAAGCCGAGATAATAACTCAGGAGGATTGTTGCTATGACAAAGAAAAGCAGTTTAGCAAAATCTTTCGTTAGAAAATATTCTGTTTCCGCTGAAAACGATGCCGTTCCGGTAATGGTTACCTTTACTGCTTTACCGAGAGGCTTTGTCATTGTTTTGATTTTATCCATCATTTTAATATAGTCCATTCCTTTCTTAATAAAGAAATAGACAACAAGAACGTCCCGGTTGGATGAAGTTATGAACCCTTTGGCAAAAGGGTCTTTTATCAAACGGTCTTTGAATATGCCAATCTCTTTTCTGGTTTTAGGGGCCTTACCGGTAGGCGAAAGTGTGACCGGAAGTAACCGT
>CAYSXD010000105.1:0-7853 GCA_964434925.1 uncultured Spirochaetaceae bacterium | reverse complement strand
TGCTTATAACTCCGTGGGGTAGCATAAACAGTGTGTCAATAATTTGCAGAGAATCATTTTGTGAAAGAACCATGGAAGGTTGTTCAATCGGTAGAATTAATTCAACTTTCAGCCCAGGTTCTATGTCACCATATTCTGCCGTCAGAATCTCTCCAAACGCATCAATAATTGAACGAACCGATTTTTCATTTTTCCGGCTGGTGGAAAAAGAAGCGGTACATTCCCTAGGAATAGCATTGTGTTTATCTCCTCCATTGAGTTCATAGAGGAGGATATCCATTTCCAAGGAGAGTGCGTGGAGAAT
The DNA here is from genome assembly GCA_964434925.1 of uncultured Spirochaetaceae bacterium. Lineage (GTDB taxonomy): Bacteria > Spirochaetota > Spirochaetia > B11-G9 > B11-G9 > S145-15. Next base: position 7,549 of record CAYSXD010000105.1, on the reverse strand, counting down.
CCTCGAACCGAAGACAATAGAATTGCCGCGTCCCTCGTGAATTTCCGCTCCGGAATGACCTCCGCGTAAACCGGATATTTTCAGGGTAAAAGAAACCGTATCCGCTGGGGAGGCTTCATATGTAACAGGAATTGTCCCGATTGTTGTAACACCTCCCGCACAGCCGATATAGAAGACCCCCTCCTCTTCGGAATCAATATTAAAAAGTATGGTACCGTTAATAATTGACGGATCAAGGTTTGTTGCTCCGGTAAGCCCTGTTTCCTCATCCACCGTAAAGAGTGCTTCAAGCGGGCCATGGATCAGTGAACTGTCTGCAAGTACTGCAAGAGACATGGCCACGGCAATACCGTTATCAGCCCCAAGGGTTGTTCCGTCCGCCGTCAGCCAGTCTCCCTCTTTTTCCAGCCTTAAAGCTTCAGTTTCAAAATTGAAGGTTACATTATTATTCTTTTCACAGACCATATCAATATGCCCCTGCAGAATAACCCCCGGTTTTTTCTCCAACCCATGAGAGGCTGGTTTTTTAATACAGATATTACCCGTTTTGTCTTTCATGTAAATAAGACTGTGCTGGCGGGCGAAATTTTCCAGATAGGCAATTATTTTTTCTTCATGTTTTGAGCATCGTGGAATCTGAGATATATCATAGAAAAAATTCCAGACTGATTGCGGTTCCAAACCTTCTATTGCGTTAACTGACATTGTTTTGCTCCTGTGTATGAAAGAATATTCGGGTAGTATATCATAAAAGAGAAACTGTGTATTTTGACAAAGAAAATAATTTCATCTAATTTAATAAAAAATTAACGGCTTTCGGTAACAAATAAAGGTAAAAGCTAAGTTGACGGGTAGATAAGAACTATGGAAAATCTTTATTCAGAAGAAGATCAAACTTTTTACATTCAAGTATGAATAACAGTTTATTTATCTTTCTATTATTGTAAAAACTGTTTTTACCGATATACTGTAAGTATGAATGCAAAGAAAGATTACCATCCGGTGACAACTTCGGAAGAACTTCTTCAGATTATTTTTAAGTATGTTGTCCAGATAGCCAATGAGCGTAATGTTGATAAACTCCTTATTTCACTTGCAGATATGGGGCGTGATCTGGTTTCTGCGGACAGATGTACGGTCTGGCTTATAGATAAGAAGAACAATACTCTGTGGAGTAAAGTAGCTCATGGTGTTGATAGAATTGTGATCCCCTTAACTGCCGGTATAGCAGGATATGTGGCAAAAACGAAAGAGGGTATTGTTATAAATGACGCGTATGCCGATCCGAGATTTGATCAGCAGGTTGATAAAGAAACAGGGTACCATACACGAAATATTCTGGCACTCCCTATTGAAGACAGTAACGGTGAAATTATGGGGGTGTACCAGGCAATAAACAAGATGACAGCGAGCAGAAAGTTTACCCGGAAAGATGAAGAACATCTGCTGCTGGCGGCGAGTTATACAAGCAAACAGCTGGAGGCCTTTGCTCTCCAGGATGAAATAAAACAGACACAGCGGGAAATTATTCTGACTCTTGCGGAGACAGGCGAAATGCGGTCAAAAGAAACAGGTAATCATGTAAAAAGGGTGGCAAAATATTCGGAGGTAATAGGTAGTGCATACGGACTTTCACCGGACGAGTTGGATCTGTTAAAAGACTCTTCACCCATGCATGATATAGGAAAAATTGCCATTCCCGATTCAATTTTGCTTAAAGCCGGTCCTTTAACTGATAAAGAACGGGAAGTAATGAAAACCCATACAACGTTAGGTTATGAAATGCTGAAGCATTCGGGAAGAGCGCTGATAAAAGCAGCTGCAGTTGTTGCGAATCAGCATCATGAAAAATGGGATGGTACCGGTTATCCGAATAAATTAAAAGGAAGTGAAACACACATCTTCGGACGTATTACCGCACTGGCAGATGTGTTTGATGCACTTGTCTGCAGGAGGGTCTACAAAGCCGCGTGGCCTCAGAAAAAAGTTGATGATTTTTTTGGAGAAGAGAAAGGACATCATTTTGATCCCGATCTTATTGATATTTACTGGAAAGTTAAAGATAAACTTATTGATATTTCTGTTCAATTTGATGATTCTATCAGCTGACTGTTAAAGAATATGTGCAATCGTATTAAGGATATCAGTTTTCTCTTTAATTTCTTTCCCGGCAACACTTTTTAACAGTTTCATGTTTTTAATACTCGTATCATCAATATCATCCTTACCAAATTTGAGTATCGGATTTATCCGGTAATATTCAATCTCCGGAATAGCAGAGACCTGTGAATCCACACACTGTTCCTGGGCTCCGGTCATAATATGGTAGAGAGGAGTGCCATTCTGTGGTGAAATCCAGTCAAGGAATCCCCATTTCTGAGCCTTTTTATAATCCCAGTGATGGGGTATAAAACCTGTTCCAAAAGAACAGATAATAAATTTATGAGCCATTGGATAGAGCTGCCGCGCCTCCACATACGCACAGAGGGCAGGATTATTCGCTGCCATGGCACCGTCGATCAGGCAGTATTCCGTATTTCCCGAGAGTGAAGTCATGGTATGGGGCTCGAAATAGGTAGGTGCTGCAGAAGATCCCCGTGCGATATCTTTGATATAAAAATTCTCTCTCGTTTCACTCAGCATGCTTTTTCGAATCATAACAGGTTTTGCGCTCTTTAAATCATAACTGGAGATAAGAACATTTGTCAGTGTATCCGCCAGAGTACGATTGCCGAAAAGATCTTCCAGAAGTTTTTTAAATCCGGAATCATCATACTTTTCGTGAAAAGCCTGGCGAAGTGTCTGGATTCCTGCAAGAGGTATCCTCGGGAAAATATCATTGCGGCGCACTTCATATATATTAACTATATCGGAGATGGAATACTGTGGTATGCTGGAAAAATTATCAGGTTTTTGTTTATCTATAGCAGGTGAGGTAATACCCAAAGCGGTAAGGGACCCACTGGAAGTTCCTGCCACGATGTCGAAATGGCGGGAAAAATCTTCTGATTTCCCCTGTTCCTTCAGTCGTATTGCAAGGTTTTCAAGAATAAGAGCGGGAATGTATCCACGAATACCACCTCCGTCGATGGATAAAATTTTGACAGTCTGTTTAAAATATTTTTTAATTTCCATCTATTCCTCCATGAGATTGTTAATCCATTTTTTACGTATCATTCGTATAATACCAAGCGAAGAGGAAAAAATCTCTTCTAATCCTACGAGGATGAGAAGAAATAGTATTATTTATGGAGAATGAGTCCGGTAAAGTATGCAAGAGGAATTCCCATACCGATAGTACGTCTGATCCCTGCTATATTTTTTCTGCCCCGGAACTGAGAGACAAAAATTGCTGATCCACTGGCAACTCCATAAAAAAGGAGGGATACAAGAAAGAAAAAGAGGGCTCCCAGACCCACTGCAGCTATAGATGTTGCTCCAAGTTGACCAATCATCAGTGTATCAACCATAGCCAGAGAGGAAATGAGGAGATTCTGGGTTGCAATGGAACCGGCAAGACGGATCAGTTTTTTTATAAAAAGGTCTCCCTTCCTTAAAGAGGGAAAGATGCATCAGCATTCTATTCTTTCCTGTTGCATGTTGAATATCTTTTTTTGCTTACCCCGTATTTTCTGTTCCCGGCCGGAAGGTAGGGAGGGATAAGCGCTTTCTTCCCCCGGCCGATAAGATCTTCTCTTCCCGCTTTAACAAGTGCTTTTTTTACCAGAGAATAGTTTTCCGGTCTGTTGTAGTGAATAAGCGCCCGCTGCATTGCCTTTTCCTGTGGAGAATCGGGAACATAGACCGGCTGCATGGTAAGTGGGTTGATTTTTGTGTAATACATGGCTGTGGAAAGGGTTCCCGGTGTGGGATAGAAATCCTGAACCTGATCGGGAATAAACCGGTAATCCCTCAGAAATTCGGCAAGTTCAACGGCATGTTTCAGTTCCGAGCCCGGATGGCTTGAAATAAGATAGGGAATAAGGTACTGTTTCTTTCCGATCTTTTTGTTTATCTCCGTAAAAATCTTGCCGAACGCCAAAAAAGAGGAAATATCCGGTCTCCCCATGGCATCGAGAACTGTTTTTGAAACATGCTCCGGTGCCACCTTCAACTGGCCGCTTACATGATACCGCACAAGTTCCTCAATAAAGGCGAGGCTCTCCTTTGAAGGCCCTTTGGCAGTATTTCCTGCCAGAAGGTAATCGTACCGGATACCGGAACGGATAAAAACCTTTTTTATGCCGGGCAGCCCGCGTATTTTACGCAGCAGCGATGAATAATCCTCATGATCAACCTCAAGAAGTTCGCAGGGTTCCGGAAAAAGACACTGCTTGTGTCTGCAGACTCCCGCAGTCAGCTGTTTTGTACACGACGGTTTCCGGAAGTTGGCCGTCGGCCCTCCGACATCATGAATGTATCCTTTAAAATCCTTTTCTTCTGTCAGTTTTTTTGCTTCCCGGAGAATTGACCGGTGGCTTCTCGCCTGAATGGTCCGTCCCTGCAGAAAGGTCAGGGAGCAGTAACTGCATCCTCCGAAACATCCACGGCTGCTGATAATGCTGAATTTTACCTCGTTCATGGCCGGAACATCTCCTCTGGAGAGAGCATCGGGGTGTACTTTCCGGGTAAAAGGAAGTTCATAGACCTTATCAAGTTCTTCCGTTGGCAGCGGCCGGGAGGGGACATTCTGCACAACTTCCCAATCACCGTACTTTTCCGCAAGCGGCCGGGCCGTTATGGCGTCGGTATTTTCGTACTGTATTTTAAAACTTTCCGCGTATTTCTGTTTTGACGCGGTAATCTCTTCAAAAGAAGGAAGTAAAATCTCCCTCCCCGTTTTTTCCGCCGGATGCGCTTTCCTTTTGTACAGCGTTCCCGGAACGGAGATAATGTCCCCTATGGTTCGACCGGAAGCGAGCTCGTCTGCTACAAGACAGACCGTCCGCTCTCCCATTCCATACACAATCATATCCGCTTTTGAATCCATCAGAATTGACCGCCTGACCCTGTTGGACCAGTAGTCGTAGTGTCCAAGCCTGCGGAGAGAAGCTTCAATACCCCCAAGAATAACAGGGACACCTTTGTATGCCTGCCTGATTCTTGACGTATAAACAATAACCGCTCTGTCGGGCCGAAGGCCCCGCTCTGAACCGGGGGAATAAACATCCTCCTTCCGTACCTTCTTTGCAGCAGTATAGTGATTTACCATGGAATCCATGTTCCCTGACGTTACGAGAAACGCGTAGTTGGGCCTGCCGAGAACCGTGAAATCATTACATGACGTCCAGTCCGGCTGGGCAATGACCCCGACCCTGAACCCCCTATCCTTAAGAACCCTTGAAATTATCGCCGCACCGAAGGAAGGGTGGTCAATGTACGCGTCTCCCGTTACCATAATAAAGTCGCAGCTGTCCCATCCCCTCTCATCCATATCTTTTCTGCAAACAGGTAAAAACATCTTACTCCGAATAGTATACACAATTTACTAAAGGGGGAAGCCTCCCCCCCGCTTCAACCCCGCCCGGCGGGAAAGAAGAGCCTCTAAAAAAAGGAGGGAGATTCCGTGCAGTATTCGGTATGCACCGTTCCCGCCGGGTTCTCTCCTGTTTTATCCGGCTCGGTTACCCTCCGCCGGAACAGGAGACGGGGTTTCCGCTGCCCCCTCTGATACTTTTTCAGCTCTGTACTTTATGCACTGTTTTGGTGTAATAGTTATTACACTGATGCAAGAGGATACTGAGATGAGAACCATACCGGTCATACACACAGAACGGATTGTGATTACTTCAAAGATCAATCCAAAAGATAAGGAATTTGTATAATGAAGGGTGAAACGGATCTGAATAATCTTCTTGAAAATATTTCACCAAAACTGCTTGGAGGAGAGTACGTTTTCTGTACAGTAAAAAACGGTATTTACGGAGATTATGCGGACGCGAAACCTTTTGCTTCAATTCTGGAGGATGAAGGTTTGACCCTCATCCTGTTAAAGGAGACCGCTGTAAAATACGGACTGACATTTGATTCTGTTTTCGGATGTATAACATTGACAGTACATTCAAGCCTGGATGCGGTAGGTCTTACAGCAGCAGTGTCGAAAAAACTCAATGATCGCAAAATAAGCGCAAATATAGTTGCAGGGTTCTATCATGATCATATCTTTGTTCCGGTAGAAAAAGCGGATCTGGCATTAAAAGCGTTGGGTGAATTTTGAAGGAGACGGAGTTCAATGGACAAATTAAGTGATTATTTATTATCGAAGGTAACGGACTGGATCCCCAAAGTCATACTTTTTTCAGCAGTTCTTCTTGTTTTTTTTATTCTGGCCTGGATTGTAAAAAGAATAATAATGAGTACCGTAAAACGATTGAATCTTGACAGCAGTCTTGCTTTACTTCTTGCCAGGGCTGCCGGTATTACACTCCTGTTATTCGGTTTTATTACAGCTTTCGGGACAGTAGGAATAAATGTTTCAGCACTTGTTGCGGGTCTCGGTCTTACCGGGTTCGCTCTTGGATTCGCGCTGAAGGACACAATTTCAAATCTCCTCTCCGGCATTCTTATTCTTATATACAGACCGTTTGTTATCGGTAACCGGATAAAACTCGCCGGCTATGAGGGAGAGGTTGCCGCCATTGATCTCCGTTATACCGAACTTAATGCGGAAGGGCTGAAGATCCTTATTCCCAACGCAAAGCTTTTTACCGATCCCATTACCGTACTTACACAGAAAAGTAACAACCAAGTGGGTAAAAACATATGATTGCCTGGTGTATGGTTAGGAAGGAGAGCGGTTATTAGTATTGCTTTATGGGTTTTATTCTAAATACATCAGAGAGATGTCCCTAGTAGTTTTATACAGTTTTCAATCGTTCAATGTTATTATTAGCATAGTCCCGAAGGTTATCAAAAGGGCTTATAATGCTCAGTTTGTTTTTTTGAGCCACATGTGTATATATCATCGTTGTACTGACATTTGAATGCCCCAGCAGTTCCTGAATGGTCCTGATATCATAGCCATGTTCAATGAGATGGGTTGCAAAACTATGTCTAAGAGAGTGAATTGAGGCATGCTTTTGTATTTCAGCCTTTTTTACAGCCGTGTGGAATGCCTTTTGCAGTGTGCTGGGGTATAGATGAAATCGTCGGATAACATTGCCTCGGGGATCAACTGATAGTTTTGAGGAAGGGAAAACCCAAAACCAACTCCACTCCTTACCTGCTTCCGGGTACTTTCTTTCCAGAGCATAAGGCAAGGCAACCCCGCAGCGTTCTTCTTTCCTGTCATTTTCGTGCAAAACCCTGATTTGTTGAATATGCTGTGAGAGGTGATCTTGTAAATATTTAGGCAGAATAGTACGCCTGTCTTTATTTCCTTTTCCCGATCGGACGGTAATAATACTATTCGTAAAATCAAGATCCTTGATTCTCAGGGTTAAACATTCCTCCAGCCGAAGACCGGTTCCATAAATTAATTCCGCCATAAGCCGCTGAACACCATTCATGTAGGCAAAAATACTTTTTATTTCTTGTTGCAATAGCGACC
>CAYSXD010000104.1:5848-7911 GCA_964434925.1 uncultured Spirochaetaceae bacterium | reverse complement strand
TATGGCAGCTCTCACAGAAAAAGAAATTCTTATGCAGGAACTTTACCACCGTACTAAAAATAATATGCAGATGATAGAATCGTTTCTTTCTCTGGAAACAGCCTACTCGGATAATAAAGAGGTCATAGAAGTATTTGAAGATATGAAAAACAGAATTCACTCAATGTCCGCCGTCCATGAGAAACTGTATCAGTCTGAATCTCTTGATTCAATTTCTCTTGATGAATATATCAACGATATTGTTCGGACTCTCCAGAGCAGCTACAACCTTTCCAGGGGTGCTGTTGTTATTGAAAACCATCTGGAACCGGTCATTATTCCACTGGGGAAGGCTGTCCCCTGCGGGATTGTGCTGAATGAAATAATTACCAATATTTTTAAATATGCTTTCCCTGATAACAGAAAGGGAAAAGTTGTCATTACCCTTTCCAAAACTGAAGATGGAATTGTTCATCTCACATTCAATGATAACGGGATCGGTGTCCCTGAAGATTTTAATTTCAGAGAGCATGGTAATCTTGGAATGAAACTCATTTTCTCCATTATCGAAGATCAGCTGCACGGAAAAATAGAGCAGGAAACAACAGATGGGATTACCTGGAAATTAAGTTTCCCTGTAGAGAGTCATACCATAACGGCAGGTAATCAATAGACTATCACGCAACAATCTAACCGGTACTACGAGAGGTCCTCAGGGAAAACATACATACCACTTTGCATTCAAATCAACATCAATAATCTGAACTCGTTTGAAAACCGTTTCCATTTCATCAACTCCAGAGCGTATGAAATTAAAGTAGTCGCCTCCTTCTAAAAATTCAATAAGATTTGTACCAAAGCTCCTTTCCACTCCATAATCATGGATAAGTACTATCTTCCTGGATAAACGGGCAGATTCCAGAAAAAGTCTGTTCCTTTTTTTACTGTCCAGACCATGCGCTACATAGGCAAAAGCAACCAGATCAAATGATTTATCCGGAAACGAAAGCCCCGTGAGCGCATTCCCAATCTGACAGTCCAGCCCTCTGTTTAATCCATACCGGATCATATTTCGGGCTAAATCAACACCGGTTACAGAAAATCCACTGTCAGCAAACACTTTTGTCAGTGCTCCTGTTCCACAGCCTATATCAAGCACACGGGCACCGTCAGGAACATTGAGAGCCCCTGAATATTTTTTAAAAATTTCAGAGTACCTGGTGTATTGTCCTTTAAAGAACCAGTTGTAAAAAGGGGCAATTAATTCAAAAATATATTTATGCTTAGTTAGATTCATAGAGAGTACTATAATCAACATTTACCACCTTGACTACCGGATTACAAATGAATAGTTTAGGGGATTATTCAGACACCTGGTTTACATGGTGTTTGAGATTTTTTACATTTTAGAGGATATACATGGTACAGAAAAAAACCGGAGAAAAAATTTTCCCCTTTGCCAATCAACCGCTGCTATTCGGTCACCGGGGATGTTCAAAAATCGCCCCGGAAAATACACTTGCCGCATTTCGCTGTATTCTGGATAACAACATACCTGGTGCTGAACTTGATGTTCATCGGTGTAAATCCGGCGAACTGGTTGTTATGCATGACTTTAATACAAAACGGATAACAGGAGTCGACCTGGTTATTGAAGAAACAGAGTTATCGGTACTGCGGAAGCTTGACGCGGGTAGTAAGTTTTCTGAAAATTTCCAGGGAGAGTTAATCCCGACACTGGATGAAGTTTTAGAGCTTCTCGGATCAAAGGTATACTATGATATTGAGATTAAACATAGGAATACAACTGCAGGACCTCTCGAAAGAGATATACTAACAAAAATACAGGCGCATCATCTGGAAGAGAGAGTTATTATTTCTTCATTCAATCCTTTTGCCGTACGGGGTATGAAAAAACTCGCTCCCTATCTTCCAATTGCTGTTATCTATACCGTATCTCCTGCTGTTCCTTTTATTTTTCGGCGGGGGTTGGGTAAATATATCGCACATCCGGACATTCTTAAACCTTCGAAAAACCAGGTTACTGAAAAACTCCTGAAAAATGCTAAAAAACATAACGCATA
>CAYSXD010000104.1:0-5748 GCA_964434925.1 uncultured Spirochaetaceae bacterium | reverse complement strand
GCTTTCATCTTTTCAAACTCACCTCTGTTGACCGAACGTCCCTTTGTCGGACCGTCATACAACGGTTGAAACATCTTTTCCGGCAGTATATCGTCTTTTTCGGTAAAACCTCTCTTCAGATTCAGCAGCCTCATCATGGTAATCTTTCTCTCGCCGGCTTTCATCAATTCAAAAAAAGTCATATTCATTCCGGTTGTATATTTTACCAGTTCCTCAAGTTCCGAATAGGTATAAAGACTTCCCGCTCCCCAACAGAACATACAGAGATTAAGAGCATCAAGAACCGAATAGTAATACTGGGAATACACAGCCATCCGGACCTTATTAATTCCCGTTGAGTATACATCATCCGTTGTAAGTATCCCGAGGCCTCTGGATGCTTCCGAATCATCAGCCATCAGCCAGTCATGCTCACTCGACATATGATCTGCACCAATTGGAACAACCGCATACATGAGGGCCAGGGAAGGTTTAACCTGTGGCATATGAACAGCAAATCCATGGCCTTTAACATGAACGGCATATTTTCTTGTTTTCTCTCCAAAATAGGTAATGGCAGCTTCAAATCCTTCCGCAAGAATATCACCTATCCCTTCCCGTGTGCCAATCTGCTCTATAAGCCAGATAATACTGTCCGGATGACCAAAACCAAACCCCGTATAGCCGAGCTGCTCATCAGTTATAAGCCCTTTTTCAACACTCTCTGCTAAATACGAGGCTATTCCTCCGAAGGTTATCGTATCGACACCGTACGTGTTACAGAGTTCATTTACTTTTGCCACGGCTATCGGATCTGTAATATCCAGGTTCGATCCTAAAAGACCGATTGTCTCAAATTCCGGGCCGCCAAGCCTGTCTGTTACCGTATAGGGAGCTTCAGCTTTTACCGTTTTCCTGCACCCGACGGCACACCCAAAACACGTTGTCCCCTTCGATTTAAATGATTCATCCCAGGTACTTCTATCCAGTTTGGCATAATCTTTGTGATAGCCGGTTGAATAATTGTGAGTACACAGATTTCCCGCCTCAGCATTGCCAATAACAATACCTTCCGTTCCATATGCTTTAATAGTTGAGACAAATCCGGAATTCGGTATCTTTTTTATAGCACTCTGCGCGAGTTTTTTCAGCTCTTCAGGATCAGCAAACGTAATATTTCCCGTCCCCTTTACAACAACCGCACGAAGATTTTTGCTTCCGAAAACAGCACCCATTCCAGTTCTTCCAAACGCATCGTGAAGATCACTGGAGACAGAGGCATATTTAACCATCTTTTCCCCGGCAGGGCCGCACTGTATAACGGAAACGCCTTTTTTACCATACTTTTCTTCAAATATATCCCGTGCCTCAAGAATTGATTTTCCACGAACTTCTCCGGCATCAAGAATCGAGATATCATTATCCTCAATAAGAAGATAGGAAAGACTCTCTGCTCTTCCTGTAATAATAACACCATCCCACCCTGCTCTTTTCAGAAAAGGGCCAAAGCTCCCGCCTGCCTGGGAATCACCAATTCCCCCTGTTTCAGGAGAAAGGGCTGTTAAACCGCATCTACTCAGTCCGCTAACCGCTGGCCCTGTCGTTATTCCCGGAGCAATAGTTATAACATTGTCCGGAGACAGCGGATCGGTATGTGCCCCCGTTTCTTTCAGAAGAAAATAGGTCCCAAACCCTCCTCCGCCAAGATAGGTACGGTAAAATTCCTCATCAAACGTTTCTATCTTTGTTGAACCATCTGTTACATTAATACGAATTATCTTCCCTGTATACCCTTCAGGCATTAGAGTTCTCCTTTATACGCTTGTTTGAGCAGACCCAAAAGATCACTTCTCGTACATCCTCTCGAATTGGTTAAATGGCAGGGGTCAAGAAATGCTTTATCAGCAACTTCCTCCAGCTGCTCCTCTTTAACACCAATCTCCTTCAATGCCTTCGGAATACCAATTCTTTCATTTAAAGCGGAAATTTCCAGAATGGCCCTTCCGGCAGCTTCCTGCTCATCCATTCCAAAGATATTTATACCAAAAGCCCGCGCCACAAGAGCATACTCTTTTTTTGAGACTTCCTTGTTATAGTTCATCACTACCGGCAGACAGATTGCATTGGCAAGCCCATGCTGCAAACCACAGACAGCGGAAAGAGCATGCGACATGGAATGGGCAGTACCCAGATCTTTCTGAAAGGCAACAGCACCCATCATCGCACACATCATCATGTATCCCCTTGCCTGAATATCAGAAGGAGATTTAACTGCTTTTTCAAGATATTCAACACCAAGCTCAATGCCTTTTACCGCGATAGCGTCACACATAGGGTGAAAAATCGGAGCGGTAAGAGACTCTATATTATGTGTAATAGCATCCATTCCGGTAAACGCGGTAAGATGCGATGGAAGGGTCACAACCAGTTCAGGATCGAGAACCGCCTGTTTCGCCAGCATATGAGGGCTGCACATAAAAATCTTTCTTCCCAGCGTCGTTGATGTAATAACAGAGCACTTACCGACTTCACTCCCTGTACCTGAAGTTGTCGGAACAGTGACAATAGGGGGTAAAGGGCCTGTTATAGGCCGGGAGTCACTTCTTTGCGCGTCATAATCCGCAACAAGTCCTCCCTGTCCTGCCAGTACGGCAATTGCTTTTGCCGTATCCATGGGGCTTCCGCCTCCGACAGCAATAACTCCATCGCATCCATCCTTCTTATATTCAGCAGTACCCTTTTCCACATCCGTATCATGAGGATTCGGATTAACATCTGTATAAACGGAATACAAAATCTTTGCGTTGTCAAGAACGGCCAGGATACTCCTGAATGAGTCTGTTTTGGAAAAACCCGGATCTGTTACAATAAACGGTTTTTCTATTTTTAATTCTTTAAAAATACCCGGCAGCTCTTTAATTGCTCCGGGGCCAAATACCACACTTGTGGGAAATGAAAATCTGCTTATACCTTTAATCTCCATACACTACCTCCCTTGTCCTGCGTCTATTGTACGCTCTTTATAAAATTAGTCCAGTTTTTAAATTCAATTTGCCTGATATCATCATTAATAATATCTTCATCAATACCCAGCTGCCAGGCAAGGTCAGTTCTCTCGGGATGCTGACAAAGCTCTTCCATCTTACCGACATAGGACTCCATATCCTCATGGTCCTTAAAAAAACCCTGTTCCGTTAGGAGTTTTTCTCTTGCAATAGTCAGACGCGCTATTTCATGGAGATTGTATTCCGGATGATACTGGGATGCCCAGAAAACACCTTTTTTATGAGTGACCACCATCGCCTGCACTCCGGTAAAGGGATTGGTGGAAAGGACAATACCGCCCTTAGGGACTTTATCAACAATATCGTAATGGCTTTCAAAGCCGTAATAGATATCCGCTTTCCCCGCGAGCATTGGATGGGACATTCCTTCCTTTGTTTTGGAAATTTTTCTTCCGATTCCCATCTCCCTTCCCCGTACATTTTTTATGACCGTTCCGCCTGCCGCTACTGCAGCCATCTGGATTCCCCAGCAGCTTCCCCACGCGGGAACACCAATTTCATAAGCCAGCTCAGCCAGCTTAATCTGAGCGGCGTTTGTGGGGATATGGGTTTCCTTGATATCAAGATCAGCTCCTGTCCATATCATACCTGAGTATTCTGCAAGCCTGGATTCCTTCGGAAAGTCCTCAACCCTGGAGTCTGTTGGAAAAAAAACGTCATATTTTCCATCAGGTACATATTTTAAAAACATATCCGCGTACAGTTTCCACGCAAAACTCATTCCCGCCTCTTCCAGCTTTTCTCTGCTTGCACTGGAATAACCGTCAATAATAAGAATCTTCACCTTATTTTCCTCCACGAAACTAAGAATGGCGTATTATGAATCGTCCATATAGAGATGTCAACTATAATTGGTCAGGATGATTTAATTTTAACTAATTTTAACTATTTTTAACTATTTTCCCATATTTTTACATTATTTTCCTTTTTTTTGATGCATTTATTTTCTTTTAATGTTATTATATATGTAACTATATATACGGAGGATAGAAATATGAAGAAAGGTTTTTTAATCTTTTTAGCGATGGTTGTCCTGATGGCGGGTTCTGCTTTTGCAAATGGCAAGGCAGAAACAAAATCAGCCGCTCCAAAGGCACAACCGCAGAACAATGTATTACGTTTAATTACCTGGTCGGGATATGCTCCTGCGTCAATGATTAAAAAGTTTAAAGACGAAACAGGAATTACGGTAGAAGTTACCCTGAGTAACAATGAAGAGATGATTTCAAAGCTTCGTGCTACACGCGGCGGCGGTTTTGATCTTGCACAGCCTTCACAGGACAGGATTTCTGCTGTACAGGCTCAGTTTCATGTCTATCAGCCTATTGATTACTCAAAGGTTGACACAGCTCAGTTAAACCCTACCTTACTCAGTGCTGTTAAAAAGAACACTCTGGTAGATGGAAAATCATACGCCGTACCTGATGTTTACGGAACTTCAGGACTTGTTGTAAACAAAGCAAAGGCTCCGGATATTAAGGATTACAAAGATCTTCTTAATCCCAAATATACGGGAAGAGTTTCCTATCGTCTGAAACGTCCGACTCTTATTGCCATGGGATTTGATTTTGGTTATAACCCTTTCAAACTCTACAATGACAAAGCAGGCTATCAGAAATTCCTCAATGCTATTGGAGCAAAACTTATCGCTGCCAAACCGGTTGTAAGAAATTACTGGTCCAATGGTGATCAGCTTCTGCAGTCCCTCCGTTCAGGAGAAATCTGGGCGGCAATGGCATGGGAACAGGCTGGATGGAAACTCCACGCGGATAATCCTAATATTGACTATGTTGCCCCGACAAGCGGTGCTCTTGCATGGATAGATACCTTTGCCATCCCTGCAAAATCAGAGAATGTTGCCGGTGCCTATAAGTGGATGAACTTTATGCTGAGACCTGAAAATGCGGCAGTTTTTACCAACAAAGAAAAATACGGTACTGCTTCAAAAGATGCAGTTAAGTATTTTGATCCTGATGTTTCCGCGAATTTCAAGAGATGCCTTTCTCCCGAAGTTCTCGCAAAAGCACATTGGTATCCACCGGTTCCTCCGGGATTTGAAGAAATGGAAGGAAAGATACTGGATAAAATCCAGGCATCAAAATAGTTTTCTTCTAAATGCAAATGCAGGCAGTTGTACTGCCTGCTCTTTTTATGTAAAATACAAACAGGATGGTATCTATGCAGATCGCTTTATCTGTCAGGAATTTAACGAAAAAATTCGGGGACTTTACTGCTGTCAACGGCGTTACATTTGATGTGGAAGACGGCAAATTCTTTTCTATTCTAGGCCCTTCAGGATGCGGAAAAACAACTCTTTTACGAATGATCGCAGGTTTTCACAAGCCTACTGGAGGTATAATCGAAATCAGGGGTCAGAATGTCGCGGATGTTGAACCAAATAAACGGCCCGTCAACCTTGTTTTTCAAAATCTGGCTCTTTTCCCCATGATGAACGTGTTTGAAAATATAGCATTCGGACTTAAGCGGCGTGGAGAGAAAGGCCCGGTAATTCGAAAAAAAGTTACCGCTATGCTTGATAAAGTAGGCCTTTCCGGATATGAAAAAAAGCAGATAAATCAGCTTTCCGGCGGCCAGAAACAACGTGTGGCAATAACACGGGCTCTTGTTCTTGATCCGACCGTTCTTCTTCTGGATGAACCTCTCGGTGCTCTGGACGCTAAACTTCGGGAACATATGAAGGTTG
>CAYSXD010000103.1:0-7926 GCA_964434925.1 uncultured Spirochaetaceae bacterium | reverse complement strand
GATATGGAAAAAAGTTTTGATAATTATATAAAAGCGGAATATCGCTTTGGGAAGCGTGAATCACTTGTTTATACTGATCCTGATGATTTTACCAGGCCATTTCATGTTACCCTTACCATTAAAGGGGCCGGCAGAGGAGTGACCGAGGAAGTAACCGGCTTTGTAGCTATAATGCAGGCAGAGATTGTCAATCGACTTCCCCGGGTGTTTCTTTATAAAAACGATGACGACAAACCAAGAGTAAACAGTTACAGCTTCTACCAGCCCTCTGTCTATATAAAGCGGTATATTATTCATCCTCCCACAGGATTTATCCCCAGGCAGGTTCCGAAATCGGAAGTTTTAAAACTTGGAACGGTGAGTTTGTCCAAAAAGTTTACTGTAAAGGGAAATGTAGTTGAAGCTGAGTTTGTATTGGATTCAGGTAAAAAAACAATTACGGCAGATGAATTTGAAAAAACAAAAAAAGCCGTCCTTGCTTTTAAGGATGAAAAACCTGTTATTCTCAATTTTGAACATATCGGGCAAAAACTATTGTCAGAAGGTGATTACAAAGGGTCCATACGTGAGTTTAAAAAATATTGCAATCTTGAAAAAAACAAAGCAATTCATCAGATTCGTCTTGCCGGCGCGCTTCTTCAGGCCGGCCTTGGAGATGACGCTAAAAAAGCAGCCTTAAAAGCGGTCAGCCTTGATCCAAAATCCGCACCGGCCCAGGCCAAGCTGGCATGGGTCCTTCAGCATGATGGACTCGGCAGGCGGTTCATACCCGGGTATGACCGGGCAGGAGCCATTGAAGCCTATAAAGCGGCAATCAAACTTGATCCGGATAACTGGTTGTATCATGCAAATCTCGCAATACTGTATGAGTATAATAAAAACGGACTGCGCTATGCGGAGGGATCCAGCCTTGATGATGCGATAGAACAGTACAAAGCCATTGGAGATAAACTGGCGGATAAGGGTATGGAGTTGAATCTAATAACCGATTATTTTTACAGTGGACAGTTTAGTGAACTTCTCACCCTGCTTGATACCGTTAAAAACCAGAATACAGCTTCTCTTTATCGTGTTATAAGTTATGCGGCCATGGGGAAAATAAATGAAGCATTTAGAGAGGCTGAAAAGTCTGCCACAGCTGACCAAAAACGTAAAATACTCTCTGACGCGGGTGATATGCTTATTCGTATTGGAAAGTATCAGGAGGCAGCTCTGCTTTTTGAAAAAGCGGCAAAGGGATCGAATGATGCTCTTTCACTGGAAACGAGGGCGTCTACTTTTAAAAAGACGGTATCTTCTGAAAAGTTGAGTTTTAATCTTGCAAAACCGGAGGATGTTGTTCGAAAATTTTTAAAAGAGCTGTATTTGTCCGGGGGTACTGATTTTTCGGGTATCAAAAGTCTTGTCAGCCCGGATCTCTATAAAAAGGGGATAGATGGGAGCAATACGAACAATTTTAAAGAGGTATGGCTTACACTACGAAAACAGAGCATTTCATCCGGTATAACGCTGCACACTATCCTCGATTTACTTCTTGCGGACATGAAGTTTCAAAAAGAAAATGACGGAAGTGGCGGATATCATTTAAAACTCATTCAGACTGGATTGGGGTCAAATCTCGATTCAAATTATTATCTTATGAAATCGGGTCATGACTATCATATTGTGGCAACAGATAATTACCGGATATTTGTGGGGCCAATTGTTGAAAAATTTATTAATAACAGAAAGCTTGATCAGGTAAAAATCTGGCTTGACTGGTTTATCAATGATTACAGCATTTTTAACAGGAGTAGTGATGACCCTCTTTATGGACATCCTGTTCAGCAATTCTGGAAAAAGCACGGCAAACGTACTCTGGACAGTGCAAAATATGCGGCTGCAGCAATAGAGATAATGGATAAGGAATTTGCGGATCAGGGGATTAAAGTACTCAGAGAGGGGAGGGCAAAAGTCACTTCATCAACCATGTTACGATCGTTCAACTACACACTCTATTTTGGTTATCAGACACTTGAGAACGTCTCTCTTATGTATAAAACTGCAAAAGCTCTTTACATTGCCTACCCCGAATCCAATTTTGCCTGGTCTGCGTTTCTTGACGCATTACTTCGGAACGATAAGGGGAATGAGCTTGTTAGGGTAGCCGGAGAGCGGCTGAAAGAAGACCCTTCAGACAGCATTTCCATAAATATGCTGATAAACTATTATTTTTCCAAAATGAATTTTAAGAAAGTAGATGAAATATTTAAAGAACAACTGGCGACAAACAGGGAATCCGCCCGCCTGTACAACGCGGTGGCATGGATGGATCTTTTTAAAAAAACGTATGATAAAAAAGGGTTGGAGTATGCCCGAAAAGCAGTTAACTTATCAGCCAGTCACAGTGAAGCTATCCTTCATACGCTTGCATCGCAGTATGCCGAAGCGGGCAGATGCCGGGAAGCGCGTAATACACTTAATGAGGTAATCCGCCTTTCAGGCAGTGATGAGCCCTCTTCCGATGACTGGTATGTTCTGGGGCGTATAGCAGAAGGTTACGGAATGTTTGATTCAGCTGTTAAGTATTACAAAAAAGTTACGAAACCTGATTTGAAAGTTGACTTGTTCAATTCAGCCTATGTTCTCGCTGCCAGGCGGTTAAAAATAATTGGACAGAAGAAATGATTTTTCTTGACTATTTTAATATATATGATTACTTATATATTAAATACTTTTTATAGGAGTTTATATGACTTTAGACACAAATTTAAAACATCTGACATCAGCGGCTGAACTGAATGAACTTATTTCAAATAATGAAAATGTTATGGTATGCTGCGGGAGAATGGGTCCCATGTGTGTGCCTGTATATGCCGTAATGGAGGAACTTGAGAAATCAGACAGCTATGACAATGTTGTATTCAGAGATATGCTTTTTGATGACCCTGAATCGGCCGTAATACGGAATCTTCCTGAATGCCGGTCTTTTAGAGGTTTGCCCTTTACCATTTACTATAAAAATGGAAAAGTAGCCAAGGCAACCTCAAGCGTTCAATCAAAGGATCAGGTTACCACAATCTTGAAAGAAGTTTTCTAGGGATCCAAAATGAAAAGCTATGATACCATTATCCTCGGAGCGGGTCCGGCAGGGTTAACTGCCGGTATTTACCTTGCACGGGCAAAACAGAACGTACTTATTTTGGATAAAGGCACTGGCGGGGGGCAGATTGTTCTGACTCACGCGGTGGCGAATTACCCAGGTATGCCGGAAACATTCGGGTATAAACTTGCCGCTGAAATGAAGAAGCAGGCTCAGAATTTTGGTTGTGAAATTCTTACCAATCAGGAAATTTCTTCCATGGATCTAAAAGGAACGGTAAAGAAGATCACGATTGATAATAAAACGTATGAAGCTTCCTCCATTATTATTGCAGTTGGCGGGAAACCACGGACTTTGGGACTGGCATCGGAGAAAAAGTTTCAGGGTACCGGAATTTCCTATTGCGCAACGTGTGATGGCGATTTTTTTACCGGAGAAGATATTGTTGTGGTAGGTGGCGGCAATTCGGCATTGGAGGAAGCTGTCTCTCTTACCAGGTATGCAAAATCAGTGACCATTGTTCATCAATTTGATCATTTTCAGGCATATGCCTATGAAATTAAAGCTGCGGATGAAAATCCTAAAATTTCATTTGTCATGGAATCGGTAATTGAGGAATTTCTCGGTGAGGATGCCCTTACCGGTGTAAAGATCCGCAGTAAGAAAACGGGAGAGGTTACAACTCTTAAAGTGACCGGAGTATTTATATTTATTGGCTATGTACCGGGTTCGGAGCCTTTTGCCGATACTGTAGAGTGTAACAGTAGAAAAGAGATTGTAACAGATACCGATATGGAGACAAATATTCCCGGCATTTTTGCTGCCGGTGATGTACGTGTCAAAAAGTTCCGCCAGATTACGACGGCAGTCAGTGACGGAACTATAGCTGCCCTCAGTGCTATGGACTACATGCACGGCACTGACCCTGATAAAATTTAATCGCGAAAACATTATTCTTACGGGTGGACAGTAATTTTACCTGCACCAAGGCACAGATCATCCCGGTAAAAAACAGTAAATTGCCCTGGTGCTATTCCATTGTCATTTTCATCTATTTTAATCTGAAAAGTATCTGCCCCAATCCGGTTTACTTCAGCATGGTGAAGTTTAGGGCCGTGGCGCAGTTTAACAAGATAGGTTCCTGAAGTAATTGGATTATTTATCCAGTTACAACCGGAAACAATAAAAGTGTTGGAACTCTGCTGGTGCAAATCACTTTTATGCGTGACATAGATAATATTCTTTTCTATATCTTTTCCACTTACATACCAGGGGCCGTTTCCAAGCCCAAGTCCCTGACGCTGCCCTACAGTATGAAACCAGTACCCCTTATGATGCCCTTCTAGAGTTCCGTTTTTGCTATTAATAATATCCCCCGGTTTCTCACCAAGATAATGTCTGACAAAATCATTGTACTTGAGTTTTCCGAGAAAACAAATTCCCTGGCTGTCTTTTCTATTCATATTCGGGAGTTCAAGCTTTTTTGCTGCCTCCCGTACCTGATGCTTAAACATACTGCCAATGGGAAACAATGCGCGTGCAAGCTGATCCTGCCGAAGGTAGGAAAGAAAATATGTTTGATCCTTTACAGGGTCCGGGGAACGGTGCAGGTAAAATTTATCTTTTTCCTTCCTTATAACGGCATAATGGCCGCTGGCGACTTTATCATAGCTGTTGTCAATATGATCCATAAAGGCGCCAAATTTTATATGAAGATTACAGAAAATATCCGGGCTGGGTGTTCTTCCTGCTTTAAGTTCAGCAAGAGTATAGGTAACAACTTTATTAAAATATTCCTGTTGAAGTGAAACGATTTTTAAAGGTATCCCGGCGTTTTCACAAACGCTTCTTGCGTATGCCAGGTCCTCTTCCCACGGGCAGGTGTTAAGATAGCTCAACTCATCTTCAAGCCAGATTTTTAAATAAAAAGCGGTAATCTCGTATTTTTGTTCTTTTAAAGTATGTAGTGCGACGGAGCTGTCTACGCCTCCGGAAAGTAATACTGCTGTTTTCATATCTATAAATACTCTCTTTTTTAATACTCTTCAAGAGATTGAGAGGAATTCGGGGCCTGAAAAGGCAACGAACTTTTGACAGACGGCGGAAATCCAGACGGATATTTTAGTTCCGTTTTCGCAATTGGTATTTGCAGGCGGAGAAACGGTTAACATATCCGGTTATTCGGTTGTGGCAGTATCCTGTGGTAACAGCGTTAGCTGGTAGAAACCTTGTAAATTGAAAATACTACTTCTAAACTGCAGAGAGATAAAACTCTGCTGTTATGAGGATTGAATATGCTTACCGAAAAGCTTCTCTACAGCTTCCATTGTTGGTTCAATTGATTCCGGAATGGAAACGGCATCCTCTATAGCTTTAATATCTTTAAAGCCAATTCCCGTGAGAAGTATTATGATTGAAGCATTTTTATCAAGAATATCTTTCCCTGCATCTTTTTTGAAAGCTGCCCACGCGCAGGCGGCCGCGGGTTCAACAAATACTCCTGCTTCTTTTGCCAGTTCCAGCTGAGCTTCTAAAATTGCTTCGTCAGAAACTTCCGTAGCCCAGGACCCGCTTTCTTCCATATAACGGACAGCCATTCTGCCGTTGGCTGGAGAGGAAACAGAAATTGAATCAGCAGCTGTTGTTGCTTTTGGAATGGTTTTCATCTGTTTTGTTTTCCACGCATGGCTTATAGCATTACTTTTTTTTGATTGAGCACAGACTATCTGAGGTATTTTTGAGATAAGACCTGCTTCTTTCAGGTCATGGA
This sequence comes from uncultured Spirochaetaceae bacterium, assembly GCA_964434925.1. Lineage (GTDB taxonomy): Bacteria > Spirochaetota > Spirochaetia > B11-G9 > B11-G9 > S145-15. The sequence continues at coordinate 2,074 of CAYSXD010000103.1, read as the reverse complement.
AACCTTTGTACACACCGGCATAGATTACTCCGTCACCAACGGGAACATAGACAATATCGGGAGCTTTTCGCCCAAGTTGATTAAAAAGCTCAATGGAAATTGTTTTCTTACCTTCAACAGTCATGGGATTAAATGCGGTATTTCTGTTAATACCGCCGAATTCCATTGAATATTCAATGGAAAGCGCAAAAGCCTCATCATACGAACCCTTTATTGGAACCACCGTTGCACCGTAAAGAACAGACTGAAGGAGTTTTGCTTTTGGTGCAGTTTCAGGAACAAACAAAACAATATCCAATCCGTATGCGGCACCGGCACAGGCCATCGCGGAACCGGCATTTCCTGTTGAAGCGAGAGTAATAGTCTTTTCACCGAAATGAAGAGCCTGGGCAGCGACAAGCTGGGAGGCACGGTCTTTGAATGACCCTGAAGGATTAAGACCGTCATTTTTTAACAAAATATTTTTATATCCTGTACTCTCAATTAATCGTTTTGGAGCAATAAGTGGAGTATTTCCTACAGGGTATGTTGATTCATCAGGTATGGGGTAGGGAGAAAAGTCCGCGGGAGAAACTGCATCTTTGTGTTTTAAGGAGGCAAGATATTCTTTCTCAATGAACGTAATCAGATTTCCCTTCTGCATTTCATCGGAACCCTGTATTTTGCCGGAACACACGGGGCAACGATAGATTATTTTTTCTGACGGGTACTCTTTCCCGCAGTCATTACAAACATATTTGAAATTCATTATTTCCTCTTTCCCTGGATTATACTTTTGAGATGCGATTAATCGCATCTCAAAAAAAATGTATCATGTTCCTGCATCCGGTACATTAAACCAGGCCTACCTCTTTGTTAAAATCATCAATCAAATTATCAATTGTTTCAGTCAGAGCCTGAATATTTGTCCAGTATTTTTTATCGTACCACTGTTCGTTAATTCCTTCATAGGTTTTGTCCTGCTGTTCAATCCAGGTGTAGTACTTCAGATTGTGTATCCTTTTTCTTTCCTGGTAGGTTAACTCAAGAGTGTTGTCAGTGGCCTGCCCCATAATACTCCGCGCGTAAACAGCCGCTGCATCCTCACTGGTAAAGACTCCCCGTGCTTTGTTCATTTCAGCAAGACGGGAAGTATACATCTCCTCTGAGTCGGTAAGAACGGTAACAATAACATCATTCTCATCAAGCTCGTAATACTTGGCGACTTTAATGGCGGAAAGTACATTAGCTATGCCTGAAATACCGAGAAGAGGAAGTTTTGAAATAATATCCTGTGAAATACCCTTTTCTGCCAGATACTTTTTCCCTGTTTCATCATTGAAAAGGCGTAAAATATTCATACAGTCTTCATCATCTATTGCAGTCACCATGTCAGTGTTTCTGACATTATGAATCCATGGAACATGCTTGTCTCCGATTCCTTCAATTCTGTGCCCGCCGAACCCGTTGTTAAGGAGTGTGGGGCACTGGAGAGCTTCACCCGCGACAACTTTCACATTGGGGTACACCTGCTTTAAATAATCACCTGCCCCAATTGTTCCGGCTGAACCGGTTGTTGAAGTAAAACCTTTCAGCTGGTCCTTGCTGATATTCTCTTTATCCAGAAGATCTTCAAAAGCTTTTCCCGTTACATTATAGTGCCATAAATAGTTTCCAAACTGATCAAACTGATTGAAGATAACAATATCATCGCCACGTTCAGCGTCAAGTTCGTTGCACTTGTCAAAAATTTCCTTCACATTTGATTCACAACCAGGGGTTGCGATAACTTCACCGGCAACTTTTTTAAGCCAGTTAAATCTTTCCGCGCTCATTTCTTCGGGAAGAATGGCAATGGATTGGCAACCGAGAAGTACAGAGTTATATGCTCCTCCGCGGCAGTAGTTCCCTGTTGATGGCCAGACAGCTTTCTGGCGTGTTGAGTCAAAGTTTCCCGTTACAAGTGCGGGTGCCAGGCATCCGTAGGTAGCTCCGACTTTGTGAGCTCCGGTCGGGAAATATTTTCCAATCAGTGCGAAAACCCTTGCTTTTACACCGGTGAGTTCTTTTGGTATCTCCATGTAGTTAACATCTC